>JAOTUD010000188.1 GCA_029864065.1 Gammaproteobacteria bacterium
ATTTTCGGGCATGCCGACGACGAAAGCGCCCCTGGCCTTATTGCGCATGAGCGCGGCCTCGAAGGCGTCGACCGCGATATGCCACTCCCGGTCGTCGCAACGCGTCGAATGCGGAAAATCCAGGATCAGGTAATTCATATCGAAGCCGATGCCGGTCATCGCGGTATAGGTCGCTTCCATGACCTCGCGGTTGGCCCAGCTGTAGGTATGGTAATCGAGCGGATTGGCGATCGCCACCAGTGGTCCGAGAGCCTCCTGCAGCGGCGCCTTCTGCTTTGCGTCGAGCCCGGGAAAGTAGACTTTACGCTTTTCCGCCGCGTCGGCGATGATGCTGGCCTCGCCGCCCGAGCAGCTCATCGACGATACGCGGTAGCCCGGCAGCGGGCCGTGCAGTTGCAGCAGTTTGAGGGTTTCGAGGAAGACCGGGATCGAGTCCGCCTGGCCGAAACCGTTACGGCGCAGGAACACGCTGCTGACCGCGTGCGCGCCGACCAGCGACGCGGTGTGCGACAGCGCCGAGGCCTGCGCCTGTTCGCTCTTGCCGACCTTGAAGATGACCACCGGCTTGTTCATCTCCCTGGCCTTGCGACCCAGTTCCTCGAACGCGGCGATCGAGTCGAATCCCTCGATGTAAATGCCGAGCGTGGTGACGCGCGGGTCCTCGAGCAGGTTCAGCGCGAGCTCGGAAATGCCAACCAGCGCCTGGTTGCCGACGGTGAATATATAGGCCAGCGGCAGGCCGCGCTTCTGCATCGTGAAGTTGATCGCGATGTTCGACGATTGCGCGATGATCGCCACGCCGGTCCTGCCGCTATCCAGACGCTTGCCGCCCTGCTGATCGGGCCATAGCAGCGCGCCGTCGGCGTAATTGATGTAACCGTAGCAATTGGGTCCGAGCAGCGGCATGTCGCCGGCCGCCTCGATCAGGTCGGACTGCAGTTCGCCGCCGGTCTGGTCGGCTTCGCGAAAACCCGCGGCGAAACAGACGCCGCCGCCGCAACCGAGGTCTCGCAACCGTCTCACCACTTCGATGGTCAGGTGGCGGTTGACGCCGATGAAAGCGGCATCCGGCGCGCCGGGCAAATCCTCGATCAGGTGGTAGGCCTTTAATCCATGCACTTCTTCCTTGCTCGGGTGTATCGGCCAGATGTCACCGGTGTAACCCATCAGCAGGCACTGTTCGACCACGCGGCTGGCCTGCAGGCCGCCGATGGCCGCGATCGATCTGGGACGCAGCAAGCGTTCGAGTCGCATTTATCCGCCCAGGGGCCGCAGTAATTCGCGCGAAATGATATGGCGCTGAATTTCCGAGGTGCCGTCCCAGATGCGCTCGACCCGAGCGTCGCGCCAGAAACGCTCCAGCGGTAGTTCGTCCATCAGGCCCATGCCGCCGAAAATCTGGATTGCCTCGTCGGTGACGCGCGCCAGCATTTCCGTCGCGTAGAGCTTGGCGCTCGCAATTTCGCGGTTCGCGTCCAGCCCCTCGTCGAGACGCCAGGCGGCGGACAGCGTCAGCCAGTCGGCCGCATCAATTTCGGTAATCATGTCGGCGAGCTTGAACGACACGCCCTGGAACTTGCCGATCTGCTGGCCGAACTGCCTGCGTTCGACGGTATAAGGCAGCGCGTATTCGAAGGCCCGCCGCGCGCGGCCGACGCTGGTCGCGGCAACCGTCAGGCGGGTGGCGTACAGCCAGTCGTTCATGACGTCGAATCCGTGGTTCAGCTCGCCCAGGATTTGCGACCCGGGCACGCGGCAGTTGTCGAAATTGAGGATGCAGTTCTGGTAGCCGCGGTGGCTGACCGATTTATATCCCTTCCTGATTTCGAACCCGGGCGTGCCGCGGTCGACCAGGAAACAGGTGATTTTCTTCTTTTTGCCGCGCGGCGTCTCTTCCTCGCCGGTGGCGACGAAAACGATAACGAAATCGGCGATGTTGGCGTGGCTGATGAAATGCTTGCTGCCGTTGATGATCCAGTCGCTGCCATCGGGTCTGGCGTTACACTGCATGCCACGCACGTCGGAACCGGCGCCGGGCTCGGTCATCGCCAGCGCGTCGAACTTCTCGCCCTTAACCGCCGGGAACAGGTATTGCTCGCGCTGTTCCTCGTTGCAGGCCTGCAGGATGCCCGAGGGCCGGCCGAAGAATACCGCGAGCCCGTTGGAGGCGCGGCCGAGCTCGCGTTCGAGCAGCGTGAAATCCAGGTGACTGAGTCCGCCGCCGCCGAATTCCTCGGAGATATTGGCGGCGAAATAGCCGGCCTCGATGCACTTGTCGCGGATTTCGTGGCCGAGTTCCAGCGGCACTTCGCCGGTGCGTTCGACCTCGGGCTCGTGCGGGTAGATTTCGTTTTCGACGAAGCTCCGCACCGTGTCGACGATCATTTCCTGTTCAAAACTGAGTCCGAAATGCATTTTCTATCTCCCGAAGGTCATCCCCACGCAAGTGGCGCTAACGCGTCGCTTGCGTGAGGATGACGTTTAGATAAACGGATTTTATTCATCGTTGGCAGCTTCGAGGAGCTGTTGCTCGTACCGGGCCAGCGTCTTGCCGGCGCCCCAGTCGTTGCCTTTCAACGCCTGCAGGATCGCGATCAGGTTGTCGTCGCGGATGCGCTCCATTTCACGAATCGTCATATGGCCTGACTGCTCATCCGATTGCCCCGCGATCAGGTCGACCAGCTCGTCGGTGAATTCGGGCACGTCCATCAGCCTGGTCCACGGCCATTTCAGGCACGGTCCGAACTGCGCCATGAAATGCCGCATGCCGGCCTCGCCGCCGGCGACGCGGTAGGTGTCGAACACGCCCATTTGCGCGTAGCGCAGGCCGAAGCCGTAGCGCACCGCGTCGTCGACGTCCTGCGTCGTCGCGATGCCGTCCTTGACCAGCCACAGCGATTCGCGCCAGACCGCTTCCAGCAGGCGATCGGCGATAAAGGCCTCGATTTCTTTCTTGACGTGCAGCGGGTGCATGCCGACCGAATGGTAGATCGCGCGCGCTCGCTCGATCGTCTCCACCGAGGTCTTCGCGCCGCCAACCAGCTCGACCAGCGGCAGCAGGTAAACCGGGTTGAACGGGTGCGCCACCAGCAGGCGCTCGGGGTGTTTCATTTTCGCCTGCAGGTCGGACGGCATGATGCCCGACGTCGATGACGCGATCAGCGCGTCGCTGGCCGCGGCTACTTCGATTTCGGCGTAGACCGATTGCTTGATGTCGAGCCGCTCCGGCACCGATTCGACGATCAGCTCGGCGTCCGCCACCGCGTCGGCGATGCTGTCGCAAAAGCGCACGCTACCCTCGGCATGGCGCGGAGCGCCGGTCAGCTTGCCGTAGGCGTAGCGGCTGTTTTTCAGCACCGCGTCTACCTTCTGCGCCGCGTCGTCGGCCGGATCGTAGACGGTGACGTCGATGCCGTTCTCGATCAGCCGGGATATCCAGCCCGCTCCGATCACGCCGCCGCCGATGATCGCGGCATGTTTGATTGCTGTCATGACTGATCTCCTAGCGGGCAACGGGTGCGCGTTTCTGCAGCTGCAGCGTCTCGCGGACTTCGGCCGGGGTCATCAGCGTGGCCCCCATGTTGGTGACGATGGTCGCGGCTTTCTCGACCAGCTGCGCGTTGGTCGCGAGCACGCCCTTGCTGAGCCACAGGTTGTCCTCGAGGCCGACGCGCACGTTGCCGCCCGCGAGCACCGCGGCGGCGGCGTAGGGCATTTCGTGGCGACCGATCGAGAACGCCGAGAAGGTCCAGCCGGCAGGCGTGTTGTTGACCATCGACATGAAGGTGTTCAGGTCGTCGGGTGCGCCCCACGGAATGCCCATGCACATCTGGATCATGACAGGGTCCTGGATGATGCCTTCCTCGACGAGCTGTTTGGCGAACCACAGGTGTCCGGTTTCGAACACCTCGATCTCCGGGCGCACGCCGAGGTCGGTCATCATCTGGCCCATCGCGCGCAGCATGCCGGGGGTATTGGTCATGACATAATCGGCCTCGGCGAAATTCATCGTGCCGCAATCGAGGGTGCAGATCTCGGGCAGGCACTCGGCGACGTGCGCGACGCGCTCGGTGGCGCCGGCCATGTCGGTGCCGGCCTCGTTCAGCGGCAACGGGTTTTCGACATCGCCGAACACGAGGTCGCCGCCCATGCCGGCGGTGAAGTTGAGCACCACGTCGGTATCCGAATCGCGGATGCGCTCGGCGACTTCGCGGTAGAGTTCGACGCTGCGACTCGGCTTGCCGGTTGCGGGGTCGCGTACGTGGCAATGCACCACGGCGGCGCCGGCCCGGGCGGCTTCGAGCGCGCTCGCGGCAATCTGCTCGGGCGAGCGCGGTACGTGCGGGGAGCGGTCCTGGGTCCCGCCGGATCCGGTCACCGCGCAGGTGATGAATGGGTTCATGTTGGCAGTTAATGGCATGGCGCACCTCCGCTGATGGAACGCGAATCATGTCATGGATTATTTTGCCATGATTGCGCTTTTACGCAAAATAATTGACAATTTGCGCAATGGATATCTTTGCCCCGAGCGACGAAAAACTGCGCATCACGCTGCTGGTGTTGCCGGAATCGTCGATGATGTCGATGGCGTCGGCGCTCGACACGATGCGCGCGGCGAATCGTATCGCCAGCCGCGAGTTGTTCGAATGGCAGATCGCGACCCTGAACGGCAACCCGGCGCGGCTGACCTGCGATTTGACGATCGAGCCGGACGCGATACTCGACGCCGACTCCAGCGGCGACGTGCTGATCGTCATCGCCAGTTTCAACCAGCAGCACCATGCCGGTCCGGCGCACTTGAAGCTGATCAAGCGCGTATCGAGAAACTTCTCCGCGGTCGGCGGCATCGAGGCGGGCAGCTGGATACTTGCACGCAGCGGGCTGCTCGAACGCCGCTCGGCTACCACGCACTGGGAGGATCTGGAGGAATTCGCGAACCGGTTCCCGGCGGTTAATTGTAAACCGGACCGTTTTGTCATCGACGGCAAGGTGTTTACCACCGGCGGTGCGTCGCCGACCTTCGATTTCATGCTTTACCTGATTCGCAAACGCTACGGCTACCCGCTCGCGATCGAGGTCTCGAGCGCATTCATTTACGACGGCGTGCACAGCGCGACCGATACCCAGCCGCTGGTGTCGCTCGGTATGCTGGAAAACAGCGAGCCCCGGGTCGCGGCCGCCATTCACGTCATGGAGCAGTACATCGACGAGCCGATTCCGACGGCGCGCGTCGCGCGCAAGGTCAACCTGTCGATTCGCATGCTCGAATACCTGTTCCGGCAGACGCTGAACATGTCGCCCGCGGCCTACTACCGCCGACTAAGACTGCAGACCGCGCGCCGCATGGTCGTCGATACGCGTCTCAGGTTGCAGGAAATCGCGATTCGCACCGGCTTCAACTCGCTGTCTTCGTTTTCGCGCCTGTTCCGCAACCACTACCAGCAGACCCCCGGCGAATGCCGCAAGCAGGCCCAGGCCTTCACCCGGTAGTTTTTGGTCAGATCGAAAACTACATCAGGGCCGTTTTGTGATTTTCGAATAGTTGTTGATCTGACCAAAAACTATGAATTAACGATCGATTAGGCTTTCGAGTCGTTTGCGTCTGCCCCGGAATCGATTGCCTCGAGCACCGTTGTCAGGCTCGTCGAAACGGTGGCCAGGAAACATTCTGCCGTAAAACCGCAATTCTGGTTTGACGCAATTTCGGTACTGGCTTTGAGCCGATAACTTTCATAACCGGATTTGGCGAAGTGACGCGAGACCTGGATTACTGTCGCCAAAACTTGTTGTCGACGGTGGCGCAAATAGACAATCGACAGTCGCGCATAAATCTTACTCGGGCCATGTCTGTGATAATATCCCGCGACGCGACAGGGATTTGTTGATCCCGGCCGGTATCCACGCGATGGATACGGTGTGCCTGGCGCAGCCCCGTCGCTTGATTCCGCGCGAATAGTCGATAGAATACGCGGCCCTCGAGATGGGTCTGGATCGCCCGGTAAGGATCGACAGAGAACAGGGGCCGAGCTCGAAATCGAGATCCTCGGTGTGTGTACCTAGCCACGGTGATCGAGGAACCGCCCTGCGATCTCCGAACGAAAACTGAGAGCCTGATGAAAGTACTGGTATGTGTCAAACGCGTGCTCGACCCCCAGGTCAAGGCGCGCGTCAAAGCCGACGGTTCGGGTGTCGACCTGGCGAACGCCAAGATGACGATGAACCC
>JAOTUD010000189.1 GCA_029864065.1 Gammaproteobacteria bacterium
TTACCGGCGTGCACCGGCGAGCGGCCGCGCAGGTCCGGCAGGCCGAAGGTCGTGCGCCCGTCGCCGCCGTAGGTCGTTCCCAGGATCGCAAAAAGGGCTGTAAATTGCGAGATCGAGAGCAACTGTCCGTTGCAAAAAGCCCAGCTTCTGGGTGCGAAGTTGCCGCCGAACATGACGATTTGTCCGAGAAATGGTTCTGACATCGTTATTCTCCTGTTTCTGGCCCCGAAACCTTAATTCCGCGACGGGAAAACACCCACCAGGGCAATGATGAAGTTCACGGCCGTGTACGGGTGGTAGTTCTGGTTGTTCGGCGAGGTGCCGGCGTTGCCGATCGTCGTGGTCACCGCGCCCGGATTCATGGTCGAGGTCGCCGGGCCGGTGCTGTAGGTGCCCGATGCCACGCCGGCGTCGTCGGCCCAGTAATTGTTGACCGCGTCGTTCGAATTACCCGCCGGCGCGACCGCGTTGGCGATCGACTGCGCGACATGGGTATGCACCGGCAGGATCGCGTCGGCGCTGCCCGCCCTTTGTCCGAGCCTGACGGAGTTGAGCCCGGGCCCGTTACCGGCGTGCACCGGCGAGCGGCCGCGCAGGTCCGGCAGGCCGAAGGTCGTGCGGCCGTCGCCGCCGTAGGTCGTGCCCAGCAGCGAATACAGGGCCTGGTTCTGGTTAATCGGAAGCAACTGCCCGTCGCACAAAGCCCAGCCTCTGGGCGCGAAGTTACCCCCGAACATTACGATTTCTGCGATGAAAGGATCTGCCATCGATATTCTCCCTAAGTCAATTCGTTATCAGGTTTCAAGTGAAGACCGCTTCGAGCCGGTTAAATTTCTGCGGTAGGTCCACCGGCACCATGAAGAGATCCAGTGTGCCGAGCCGCGGATGACTGATCCGGTAATGGCCCTGAACCAGCTCGACGTCGGCGGGTACATCGAAGACGACGGAAAAATGCTCGCGCCTGAAGCGCGGCGCACGCCGTGTCTTCGGTGTGATGGCTTCGATCAGCTTTGCGCGGGTTGCGGTTCCATCCTCGGTAAGCAGCGAGAAGGATTCTCCCAGCAGCCCGGAAAAGTCGTCGACCCGGGCGTTGCCGTTCGAGATGAAACTGTTGCCGCCGGGCGACCTGACTGGCGAGAACTTGTCTAATGCCCTGGCCGCCTGCACCGGGCCCGCGGATGCGCCGAGCATCGCAATGCCCCCCACGGCCGCCGATTTCGACAGAAAATTTCGCCTTCTGTGTAACCGCTTGTTCGACGATTTGTGTGCATTGAACACGGTCTCCTCCTCCTTAAAACGGGTTGGATTAACTTGACTTGCCTCTACTCGTAATACTCGTGTTTCTAAACTGCGTAACCAATCCGGCCGCGATCGTGTCGCAGCCGGATATCGTTCATACGTCCTTACGCTGCACGCGCCGACGATACAGGCCGAAAAGCGCGAGCGCCGTTGCAAACAGCGGCGCGGCCGCCGGTATCGGAATCGCGGGCAGCGCCGCCGTTTCGATCGAAAGAGTCGAAAAAATCAGATGCGCGCCGTTGTTTGCAGTTTCCGAGACAGCACCTCCAAACAGGGCAGTCTGAAGTCCAGGTCCCGCCAGAGCGAGATTGACGAGAGCGCTGCCATCAAGCAAATCCAATAAAGTGCTGGCGCCTAAACTTAGCGAATAAACATTGTATTCACCGTCGGCACTACCGCCGCCTGTCTCGAATGCAGCGTCGAGGACTCCTGTCAAATCATTACCATCAATGCTAAAGGATCCAACCTGACTGCCGGTGGCGGCCGAATCATGATCGACAATGCCCAGCGTGAGAGTGGCAGCAGTGATAGGATCGGCTATGGCCCCGTAGTTGAAGGTCCACGACTCGGATAAATTAGCAAACAAGTCACTTCCTTTACCGACATCGAACGGTGCCGGTTGTCCTGACTGGGCACCTAAAATTTGCGGAATCAAGGGCGGTACAGAGCCATCAGAGAATCCAGGAGTATCATTGCCCAGTGTGATGGTGATCGTTGCTGCGGACGCAACCTGAAAACCGGCGATGGCCAGAATGGCGAGCAATGTCGGCAGGTAAATTCGAAATTTCGTCATCGTAGTGCTTTCCGTAGTAAATTTTGGGCCTATTCAGGGAGCGTCGAAAATACACCAGGTGATAGATGCAAGTCATCACTCAAATGGGGTAAATTGCCCCGGATCTGGCTTCCGAAGGAGACAAATTCACAGAAAAAACCTATATTCCGAATCAAGGACAATTGAATGAAACGATCGGATCGCCGCGATTCACACGGAATTGCCCGGCTGCCGAAGCCGAGATCGAAGCAAGCATGCAAGATTACGAAATAATCCCTGAACAGAAAGACAAGCTGCTGGGCGACGGTTTCACCCGTCTGCCCGACGCGCTTTCTCCCGAACTGCTGCGGCGCTGGCGCGACCTCGCCGACCGCTTCGAGGCCGAATCGCTCGAAGCCCATGCCCGCGGCGAGCAGATTCACGGCGCCTGCGTCATCGACGACCCGGTGGGGCCGCGGTTGATGCGCGCCGACGACATTCTCGGGCGCGACACCGAGGCGGTGCTCGACCTGCTGGCCTGCCCCGCGCTGCTCGCGGTCGCGCGCGAGCTGTGCGCTCCCGCCGGGGTGCCGATGCAGCTCGACATCCTGTACAAGCACCAGCACCCGCACCCGATCATCATGTGGCACCAGGGCGCGCCGCATCCGCGCGGCTACCCCTATCTCAACGTCGGCGTGTACCTCGACGACGCCGACGCAGACGACGGCTGCCTCAAGTACGTGCCCGGCACGCAGCACGAGCTGCAGGATATCTGCGGCCTTTCCGAGCAGCACGGCTGGGATATCCCCGGCACGGTCGAGCAGCCCGCGCGCGCCGGCGACATCCTGGTGCAGGACATGATGATCCTGCACGGTTCCGCGCCGAAGCGCAGCCCCGGCTGCCGGCGCACGATTTACATCGAATACCGGCCCGTGGCCGGTATTCTCGAGAGCGGCACGCAGTCTCGGCAATGGGCCGAACTGCGCCGCCGCTGGATGACCCTGGTCGCGCGCCGCGCCGAATCTCATGGGCTGGATACTTCGTGGATGGACAGTCTACCCTCGGACCTCGGTAGCGACGCCGACGAAGCCGCGGCGATCGTTGCGCACTGGGAGCCTCCGATCCCGGCATTTTACTGCCCGAAAGCCATCGAAACCGAAACTTACCCGGTACCGGCCGATATGCGTGAGGAAAGCGATTAACCTGTCAGTTAACCTTGCGCTGGCCCTGTAAACGTCAAACCGGAAATCCGGCCTGCGCCCTCAGCCACGAATTTATCTCGCAGTCGAGCACCAGGTGCACCCGGTATTCGTCGCTGTTATTTTCGACCCGATGCGGTCGGTTGACGTTCAGATACCAGGTTTCCCCGGCCTCTAGCGGAACCAGTTTATCGTCGAGCCAGAACTCGATTTCCGCATTCGTCTGCACCGGCACGTGCAGGCGCAGCTCGGCATCTTCCAGCGACAGGCTGTGATCGACATGTTCCTTGATAATCGAGCCGGGCCCTAGGCGCAGTAGCCTCACCGACAGCAAATTACACTGGAATGTCGACATCACTTCGGCAAAGTACGGGCATTCATCATACAGGCTGGTGTTCGCCCAGGCCTCGGTGCCGGGATTGGCAAACAGTTCCTGAATCGGGTGGGTAACATTGGCCGGGCCGCGCAGTGCCACGCCCGACCAGTCGCCCTCGTAGTTGTCGGTGACGAAATGCCGGATCCAGCGCTCCTCGGGGATGCGCCCGAGGTCCTCACGTAATGCGTTCGGATCGAAGCGAAGGGGTAATTTGACGGCATCCCTGGAGTTTTCAGAAGCCTGCATTTCTCATTTAAACCTGGCTCGGAAACCGGTAAATTCCAACATGGTTTAACTCAGGAATATACAATTTTTCGGAATCCCCGGTTAGCATTGCGCCTGATCAAGCCCAATAAACCGGATATCGAACAACATTTACCGGCATTTGCGCTAGAGGTTCGCCGTAATTAATCCTAGAATAGCGCATCGTACCAGATTCATCTTACTAACCATCCCCTGAAACATGACTGAACTGACCAAAATCGTCATTCCGGTGGCGGGCCTCGGCACGCGGGTTTTGCCCGCGAGCAAGGTCATCCCGAAGGAAATGCTAACCGTCGTCGACAAGCCGGTGATCCAGTACGTGGTCGAGGAAGCGGTCGCCGCCGGCTTCAGGGAGATCATCCTGGTCACGCGCCCGATCAAGAAGGCGATCGAGTCGCATTTCGAGCCGCAGACGGAGCTCGAGGAAACGCTGCTCGCCAAGGGCAAGATCGAGCAGCTCGCGATGGTGTCCGACATCCTGCCGCGCGGCGTCAGGATCTCGACCGCGTTCCAGGACGAGCCGCTCGGCCTCGGCCACGCGGTGCTGTGCGCGGCCGAGCTGATCGGCGACGACGATTTCGCGGTGAGCCTGCCCGACGTGCTGATTTTCAATCCCGACGGCGATCACGCGCAGGACTTGAAGAACATCGTTGCCGCGTTCCAGCAAAACCATGCCGCTCAGATCATGGTCGAGCGGGTACCCGACGACCAGGTCAGCAGTTACGGCATCGTCGATTGCGGCGGCGCCCGCTTCGAAACCGGCGTCAGCCATAATGTCGTCGCAATGGTGGAAAAGCCGTCCGTCGACGCGGCGCCGTCGAACCAGTCGATTATCGGCCGCTATATTCTGCCGTCGCGCACACTCGAGCTGTTGCGTCAGACCCGACCCGGCGCCGGCGGCGAGATTCAGCTCACCGACGCGATCAACGCGCTGATCGGCGAGACGCCGGTGCAGGCCAACGGCATGTATGGGCGCACCTACGATTGCGGCAGCAAGCTGGGCTACCTGCTTGCCAATATCAACTTCGGCCTGCGCCACCCCGAAATCGGCACCGATCTCGCAAACTGGCTCAGGCAACAGGAGTTCTAGGTCGATGGCGTTGACGGACAAGAAAAGCTGGCTGGCGCTGCGCGACCACGCTGTCGACACCGGCAATCGGCACCTGAGCGAGTTGTTAACAGACGACGACCGCTTCGACCATTTCACCCTGCGGCAGGACGGCCTGCTGTTCGATTATTCCAAACAGCGTATTACCCGCGACACCGTCGAGCTCCTGTGCAGTCTCGCGCGCGAATGCGAGCTGAACGACTGGATAGACAAGCTGTTCAACGGCGCCGCGATCAACACGTCGGAAAACCGCGCGGCGCTGCATACCGCGTTGCGCCTGCCCGATGGCAACCAACTGTCGCTGAACGGCACCAATATCGTGCAAACGGTCCACGAAACGCTGCTGCGCATGGAACAGATCGTCGAGCGTATCCATGCCGGCCAGTGGCGCGGTTTCTCGGGGATGCCGGTCGATACCATCGTCAACATCGGTGTCGGCGGCTCCGACCTCGGCCCGTTCATGGCCGTCAAGGCCCTCCGCGACACACACTCGGTCCACGCGGGCCGGCTCGAAATGTATTTCGTCTCGACCATGGACGGCAGCCAGCTCGCCAGTCGGCTCGACACGCTGAACCCGGCGACGACGCTGTTCATCATTTCGTCGAAGTCATTTACCACCATCGACACGCTGTCGAACGCGCATACCGCGCTGCAGTGGCTGCGCCAGGCGAGCGGTGCCGACGACGAGCTGCTGTACCGGCATCACTTCATCGGCGTCTCGAGCGCCAGCGGCAAGATGACCGAATGGGGCATCCCGACAGACAACCACCTGCCGCTGTGGGACTGGGTCGGCGGTCGCTACTCGATGTGGTCGGCGATCGGCCTGCCGATCGCGCTCGAAACCGGCATGCAGAATTTCCGCCAGTTGCTCGCCGGCGCGCACGCGATGGACCAGCATTTCCGCAACACGCAGTTCGAAACCAACCTGCCGGTGCTGCTCGCGCTGATCGGCATCTGGAACATCAATTTCCTCGATATCCGCACGCACGCGATCCTGCCCTACGACGGCCGTTTGAGCCACCTGCCGCCCTACCTGCAGCAGCTCGAGATGGAAAGCAACGGCAAGAGCGTGACACGCGACGGCGCAGCGCTCGACTACCACAGCTGCCCGATCCTGTGGGGCGGTATCGGTCCCAACGCGCAGCATGCCTTTTACCAGCTGCTGCACCAGGGCACCGAGCCGGTGATGTGCGACTTCGTCGTCAGCGCGCGCCGT
>JAOTUD010000190.1 GCA_029864065.1 Gammaproteobacteria bacterium
CGGAAACGTTTGGCGCGCGATTTACCGAAATCGAACAGGCTGTCACCACCACCGAGACCGCCGAGGCGTTTCTGCATGCGGCTGGTCGCCCACCAGAAAAGGCCGATGATCAACACCCATGGCAGCACCCCGATCACCGCCTTGGCGAGCCAGTGCGCCTCGCCCGAAACGGCGCGAATCTCGACCCTGTGCCGCTCCAGCAAGGCGATCAAATCCGGGTCCTGAACCGGGGGCAGCGTCGTTATGAAGCGAGTGATCGAACGGGCGTCACCCGGGGTCGCGGAACTGACGGGTTGATCGAATTTGCCCGCAATCTGGTCGCCGCGAAATTCCACCCATGCGATGCGGTCTTCGGCGACTTCAGTCTTGAACTGGCTGTAGGACAACGCCTGTTGCGCCGGGTCTCCCCGGCCTATCCAGAACCACGAGAAAAGCACCAGCATGACAAACCATGCGACGTAACGCCACCACGGCAATGCCTGCCGCTGCCAGTCGAGTGGCTCCCTGGATTCGTTGTTCTGCTGGTTGTCTGGCATGGGCGCTCCCTCAATCGTACCAATATACTACGACCACGGGCCGGATCGGTAATTGCGAGGGATCAAATCCGGGTACCTTATTCATCGCGAAGGGCCTCCACGGGATCAAGCCGGGCGGCGCGCCGAGCCGGGATGACGCCCGCCGCGAGACCAATCGCAATCGCTGTGGCCTCTGCCAGCAGGACGTAGGTCCACGGCGTGTGCACCGGCAGGGCCGGTATCAACAGGTGAAGCAGTTGAGCGATACCGAAACCGCCGATGAGCCCGGCGATACCGCCAAACGCCGACAATACCACCGCCTCGCCCAGAAACAGGCTCAAAATCTGCGCCTGCCTCGCGCCCAGTGCCCTGATCAGGCCTATTTCGGCGGTGCGTTCCGACACGGCGATGGTCATGATCGTGACGATACCGATGCCACCGACCAAAAGCGATATTGCGCCGATCGCCGCGACTGCGAAGGTAATAATATCGAGGATGGAGCCCATCACGTCGAGCATTTGCCGTTGCGTGGTAATGGTGAAGTCTTCACGTCCGTGACGCGTCACCAGCAGGCGCCTGATCCCGCTCACGACCCGGTCTTCGGGGACGCCCTCGTGGTAGAGCAGGTCGATTTCCATCAAACCGACTCGGTTGAACATTTCGAGGCCACGCGCCAACGGGATATACACGGTGTCGTCGAGATCGAATCCCAGCACCTGTCCTTTCGACGCCATGATGCCGACGACCCGGTAGCGGTCGCCGCCGATACGAATGCGCCGTCCGATCGGGTTGCTATCGCCGAACAATTCGGCTTTGACCTTGCTGCCGACGACCGCCAGCGCGCGCGGCGCCAGCGGATCGTCGTCGGGCAGAAACTGGCCGCGTTGCAACGGCATGCTGAAGGCATTGGGAAAATCGTGGCCGGTTCCGAAGACGGTTGTGCGCCGGGTACGGCGGTTGCCTTCGACCTCGGCATTTCCCTGGATAATTCCGACCACGGATTTCGCAAAAGACAGTCGTTTGAGGGCTTCGGCGTCGTCGATCGAGAGCGGACGTTCGGTACCAAAAGCGCCAATCGACATGCCCATGGTCTGGGTTTTACCGGGACTGACCTTGATCAGCGTGGTGCCAAACTGGGTAAACTCGGAGAGAATGAAACGATGCACGCCCTCGCCGATAGAGGTCAGAATGACGACTGCCGAGATCCCCACGGCAATTCCCAGCATGGTCAGAAAACTGCGTAACTTGTGGGATATAATCGCGCTGCCGGTCAGTCGAATAAAATCCTTTGCCAACATCTTAGCGCCCCTGCAGTGCTCGCACCGGATCGAGTCCGGCCGCTTTTCCTGCCGGCAGCAAGCTGAACAGCAGGCCGGTAACCAAAGCAACCAGCAGCGATGTCAGTATCGCCCAGAATGGCGGGTAAACCTGCAGTTCGGGAAACGCCAGGCGGATTCCCCAGCTGCCGAAAATTCCGATTACAAATCCCGCGGTCGCGCCGACCAGGGACATCAGCATGGCCTCGGTCAGGATCAGCCGCAAGATCTGTTGACGTGAAGCACCGAGCGCCTTGAGCAGGCCGATTTCGGCGGTGCGCTGCGAGACCGCAACCAGCATCACGTTCATGATCAGGATTCCGGCCACGACCAGGCTGATCGCGGCAATCCCGCCGACCGCGTAGGTCAGCGTCGACAGGATCCTGTCGAATGTCTGCAGCACCGCGTCCTGGGTTATCACCGTGACATCTTCTTCGCCGTAATGTCGTTCACGGATGACGGCGGTGGCGAATTCGATAACCGATGGCATTGCGCCCCTGCTGCTGGTCTCGATCAGGATGCGAAACAGGGAAGGGGTATTGAGCAGAGATTGTGCCGACGCTACCGGAATGATGACCGTTTCCTCGACGTCGAGCCCGATGGTGCGTCCCTCCGAGGCCATGATACCGATTACCCGGTAACGGTTCTGTCCGAGGCGTAACCATTGACCGAGCGCGGCATGCGGTCCAAAAATTTCATCGCGTATCTTCTTGCCGATCACGCATACCGGCGTGGTTCTCTCCCATTCCATATCGGGTAAAAACTGGCCCGCCGCGAGCTTCCAGTGGCGCAGCTTGAGCAGGTCATGGGTCGATCCGAGCAGGGTAATCTCGCGTTTGCGGTTTTGCCAGGAAGCCTCTACCGCACCGACGTTGAGCGGTGCGATGCGGGTGATCGCCGAATGTCGCGCTAGCGCGCGCGCGTCGTCCAGCGTCAGGTCGCGCGGCGTCACGCCCGGCATTGCATTCAGGCCTGCGCCGGTGGTTTCATTTCTGCCGGGTAGTACGATGATCAGGTTGGTTCCGAGCGAAGCGAATTCATCGTGGACATAGCGCCTTGCGCCTTCGCCGAGGGCGGTCAGCAGCATCACCGATGCGACGCTGATCCCCATGGCAATGAGCATCAGCAGGCTGCGACCGCGATGGCGGCTCAGCGATTGCCAGGCGTAGGCAATGATGTCGCTTGCAATCATCTGCCGTGACGGTCGGAAACGACACGACCGTCCACCATCTGCAGCGAACGCAACGAACGGTCCGCAATATTCTTATCGTGGGTTACGACGATTAGCGTAATCCCTCTCTGGTTGAGCGCCTCCAGCGTCACGATGACTTCGCTGCCGGATTTCTGATCGAGATTCCCGGTGGGTTCGTCGGCGAGCAGCACCGAGGGTTCGGTGATCGTTGCCCTGGCAATGGCGACGCGTTGACGCTGCCCGCCGGACAACTGGTCCGGCGTGTGATGCGCGCGGTCAGCGAGGCTCAGCGACTCCAGCACCTGTTGGACCTTTTGTCGACGCAGCGCGGGCGCGATGCCGGCCAGCACCAGCGGTAGTTCGATATTCTGCGCGGCGGTCAGGCGCGGCACCAGGTGGAAAGACTGAAACACGAAACCGATATGACGGTTGCGGGCCCGTGACTCCGCCAGTTCGTCCATGTCGGTGACGTTCTGCTCATTGAGGAAATAGCGTCCCGACGTGGCGTGGTCGAGAATGCCGATGATGTTGAGCAGCGTCGATTTGCCCGAACCCGAAGGACCCATGACCGAGAGGTACTCTCCGTGGGCGATATCGAGGTTAATGTCATTCAGTGCATGCACGATCTGATCGCCGACCTCGAAGTCACGGTGGATTTGCTCGAGCCGGATCATTATTTTTCGATCTTGACGCTGGCGCCGTCGCCGAGACCTTCGCGGTCGATCGAAATCACGATCTGCTGGTCCTGTTCGAGCCCTTCGACTACCTCGGTATGTTGCCAGTTGGCCAGGCCGGTCCGAATTGTCACCTCTCTGATGGTCCCGAGGTCGGGATCGTAGAGGTATACCCGGCTTCCCTCGAGTAATGCCTCGGTCGGGATTCGAAGACTGTCGGTATTCGTGTCGAGGATGATCTCGATGTCCGCGGTATAGCCGGGCAGCATGTTGCTATTATCGCTTGCAGAAATGAAATCGACCTCGATATCGACGGTGCGCGCCTGCTTTTCGACGTCGAGTACGTAGGGCGCAACCCGGCGCACGCGCCCGTCGAAAAACTCGCGGCCAAAAGCATCCAGCGATATGCGCGCCTCCATGCCGGCACGAATCTCCGGCGCGTCGACTTCGTCGATCGGGGCGCTGACATAAAGGCAACTGGTATCGATGATATCGACCGCCGGAGGCGTCGGGATGCCGACCGGGGAGGGAGTGACATATTCGCCGAGCTCGCCGTTGACTTCGGCAATCGTGCCGTCGAAGGGTGCGTTAAGACGGGTTTTGGCTAACGAAGCGCTGGCCACCGACAGCCTGGCCTCGCTGACGCTGACGGTTGCCGCGGCGGCTTCGCAGGCTGCCCGCGTCGAGAGCGACTGGCTGATCGCCTTGTTCGCAACCTCGTCCGAAGTAAGCCCCTGCTGCTGTAACTTGCGCAGCCGATTCGCATCGGTTTGTGCCAGTTCGGCCTGAATGCAGGCTTCCTGCTGACGCGCCCTGCTGGCGATGAGTTCGGCTTGCGCCAGTTTTACCTGGGCGCGCAAATCATCGTTCCATATCTCGAACAGCACCTGGCCCTTTTTTACCGATTCGCCCTCGCTGACCGGAAGACTGGCAATCTGGCCCCCCAGCGACGGCGAAAGGCGGGCTCGCCGGCACGCGTTTAGGGTGCCGGCGCGGGTGTTGGTTACGGTGCGCTCCACCGCGCCACGCTCGACCCGGGTTAATTGCACCCCGATCGGCTTGTTGCGCTGTGACCAGAAAATCGCAACGGCTGTAATTATGACCAGCACCACGGTGATCACTGCCAATCTGGTTCGCGACATGCTTTGGTACCTCCCGGGCGCCAGTTGATTAATCCTGCCAAGCGCCGATCATGGCGCGGACCCACCACGGCGTTGGCTACTGCCGCCTGTCGTGGGACTCCGCCGCTACATCACCTGTTGAATTTTTGTTCACAGGCCTTTTGACGTATCGAGAAATCGTAGCAGGGCAAGCAAGCCGATTAATTGCGGCCGGTCAACAACGGGCCTTTTATTCGGCCGACATCATGATGACGGCAATACGCTTTCGCTGCGCCGTTTTATCTCGCCGCGGGCGCCGATTAAATCTCCCGCAACGAATTGCGTAGCGAGAAGTCAGGCGCCGGCTGCTGCGGGATGGATGTCAGCAGAAAGCGAAGAGGAATATAAGTAAATTTAATTATCTGTAAACGTAAGATAAATAATTCTTATTAGCTATGTTATTGCGTCGATTAAAAATTTTGTTTTGCATCCGCGTTGGTGACTCACCACACTAAGCGACTGTCCAACACCACCCCCAGGCCCTGAAACCATGGCGGCTCCTGCCCGGCAACGCGAAATCAAATCGACCACATGCTACATGTGCGCCTGCCGCTGCGGCATCAATGTCACCGTCGAGGACGGCGAGGTTCGTTTTATCCAGGGGAACCCGGAGCATCCGATCAACAGGGGCGTGCTGTGCGCCAAGGGCGCCTCGGGAATCATGAAGCAGTATTCCCCGGCACGCCTGACCAAACCGCTGCGGCGCAAGACGGGCGCCGAGCGCGGCAGCTCCGAATTCGAGGAAATTTCGTGGGAGGAAGCCCTCACCACGATCGCCGAACGCCTGCACCAGGTTCGGGAAACCGACCCGAAGAAGTTTGCGCTATACACCGGGCGCGACCAGATGCAGGCGCTGACCGGGCTTTTCGCCAAGCAGTTCGGCACGCCGAACTACGCCGCCCATGGCGGATTCTGCTCGGTCAACATGGCGGCTGGCCTGATTTATACCATCGGTGGTTCGTTCTGGGAGTTCGGCGGGCCCGATCTCGATCGCTCGCGCCTGTTCGTCATGCTCGGAACGGCCGAGGACCATCACTCCAACCCGATGAAAATAGCGTTGGCGAAGTTCAAGCGCAGCGGCGGCAAGTTTATCGCGGTCAACCCGGTGCGCTCCGGCTATGCCGCCATCGCCGACGAGTGGATTCCGATCAAACCGGGCACCGATGGCGCATTGTTGCTGGCCATCATCCACGAAATAATCGCGATGGGACTCTACGACCGCGAATTCCTGTTGCGCTATACCAATTCTCCCGACCTCGTAAACGTGGAGCCGGACAGCGACGAGTTCGGCCTGTTTCTGCGTTCCGAAATCGAGGTCGCCGAGT
>JAOTUD010000191.1 GCA_029864065.1 Gammaproteobacteria bacterium
GCCGAACCGGTTGAACGTGCTGGTCGAGGGCGAGTCCCTGCTCAACGACGCCACCGCAATCGTGACCTTTTCGATACTGCTCGGCATCGCCGTCGAGGGCGGCGGCATCGGCTGGTCGGACGCGGATAACATACTGCTGGATTTTCTGCGCGTATTCATCGGCGGCGCGCTATTCGGCGCCCTGCTCGGTTTCGTCGTCTGCGAACTCCTGTATCGCATGGGTAGCGGCCTGCCGGTAATTCTGACGTCGTCGGTCATCATCGCCTACGCCAGCTTCATCATCGCCGAACACAGTTTCCACGTTTCCGGGATCATGGCGGTGGTCGGATCGGCGCTCGCGTTGCGGCGCTTTGGCGTCACGCGGTTCCGCCAGGACACGACCCACGCCATCAGTGAAATCTGGGAAGTCCTCGCGCTGTCCTGCAACTCGGTGCTGTTCCTGCTGGTGGGTTTATCGGTTAGCGTCGGCGCGCTGTTCGACCAGCTCGGGCCGATACTGATTGCCCTCGGCCTGGTGCTGAGCGCACGCGCGTTATCGGTTTACAGCCTGGTTCCGCTGGCGGTGAAATGGTTCCGCCTGCCGCCGATCAGTTTCGGAGAGCGCCACATCATGTGGTGGGGTGGCCTCAAGGGAGGTCTCGCGATTGCCGTGGTGTTGTCGATCCCGAGCGACCTGCCGGAACGCCAGATGCTGTTCGAGATAACCCTCGGTATCGTGCTGTTCACGCTGCTGTTCAGCGCGCCGACGATCCGTCCGCTGATGCACCTGCTCGGGCTGAACAGGATATCGCGCGGCGAAAGCCTCGAGTATCGAAACTCGTTGCACGGCGCCGAAATAAAGTCCGCGCAATACCTGTCGGGCCTGACCGAGAGCAAGGTTATTCCGCGTACCGCGGTTGCGGCGCTGCGCGACCGGGTTCACCAGACGTTTTCCAGCGGGGTCGAGGACGATGAAAAAATCGCGCACCAGGACGACGAGTATTTCGCCGAGTTTCGCGCCTATCGGGTGGAGCGGGAATCCCTGAAGTCATTGTACGAGACCGGCGTGATCAGCCAGTATGTGTATCTCGACATGAACCATGACCTCGATTCGGTGCAGGAAGCGCTGCGCCTCGGGATTGCCCGGCTAGGCGAGCCGGGCAGCCGGCAAAGCCTGTTCCAGCGGCTCGAGGAGGCGCTGCTCGGCCGTATCCGGGAAAAATCCCGCCTCGCACGAATCCTGTCACGCTACCAGGAGCTGCGCACGGTGCAGCGTATACAGCGCAACCTCGCCCATACCCTGTTGTGCGACGACGCCATCTCGATGCTCGGCGAGCAGCAGGATTTGCTGGAAGACATCAGGGACAAGGTGATAGCCGCCTACAGGCAGCGCAAGAAATACTATCGCAGGCAACTGAAGCAAATCAGGAAATACTTTCCCGACTTCTATTTCGAGTACGTCGAACGACTGACGACGCGCGCCATGATCAACAGCGGCTGGAACCAGGTTCAGGCCGAATTTCATCACGGCGATCTTGGCGCCAAGGGCTTCAACCTGATTCGGGACAAGGTCGCACGGGTGCTGCACGAAATCGACGCTTTACCGCTCGTCTTCTCGACTACGGTCAGTACGATTTCCGAGTATCTCGAGGACATCGACCTGTTCAACGAATTAAACGAAAAGGACTTCGCATACCTGGAGCAGAACGCCTCGCTCGTGACCTACCTGGCCGGAGATACGATCATGGGCCGCTTCGAAAAGGGCGACGACTTCTACGTGCTGGTCGACGGCATTGCGACCGTCTGGATCAGGGATGCCTTCAGCCGCGACCACTGCATGGCCGAGTTCCAGAAGGGAGACTTCATGGGCGAATCGGCGCTGCTGGCAAGGCAGAAAAACCGCAAACACGAGAGATCCGCGACCGTGAAGGCCGAGACGCCCTGCACGCTGGTCAGGATCGCGCCGGACTCGATGACGACAATCCTGTGGCGCTACCCGAAGATGCTGAAATTCATACGCGAAACAAACGAGACCAGGGTAAGCGTCGTTCCGAAAAGTACCGACAAGCTACGCGTCTACAAGCACGAGCACAGGCCCGCACCGAAAAAATGAAACAGGGTCATAACGATGGCACGCCCACCGCCGGCGCATGCGACGAAATGTCATGTAACTATTCCGGGGACACATTACTTAATTCTGTGACACCCCTGCAACGCGGCAATTCGGCCCCGCGGCCGGCCCGTCGCAAAGATGCTGGTCGTTGCCGGGGACCGCTATAAATAACGGTGTCCTTGCGAAATGTGATTATACTCCCGTTAATCTTCGCATCGTTTTTCGATAAAACCGACCCTATCGCCAAGGAGAGTATCCTATGTGTCGCTGGCTGGCTTACTCGGGGGGCGCCATTCCGCTCGCCGCGCTGATATTCAATACCCGGCACTCGCTGATCGACCAGAGCCTGTCATCCCATTTCAGCACCCAGACGACCAACGGGGACGGCTTCGGGGTCGGCTGGTACGACGGCCTCCAAACGCCCGGGCTCTACAAGCACACGCAACCGGCCTGGAACGACGCCAATTTTCACGACCTGTGCACCCACATCCGCTCGCCGTTGTTCATGGCCCACGTGCGCGCGTCGACCGGCACTGCCGTACAGCACTCGAACAGCCACCCGTTTCGCTACGGTCCCCTACTGCTCGTGCACAACGGAGCGATTCGCGACTATCAGCGGCTGCGACGCCGCCTGACGCTGGCGCTCGACGACGCGTATTTCCGCGAAATTACCGGCAGCACCGACTCCGAGCTGATGTTCCTGCTGGCGCTGCAGTACGGCATGGCCGACGACGTCTACGGGGGCGTGGCGCGCATGGCCGGCTTTGTCGAAAAAGTCGGTCTGGAAGCCGGCGTCGAGCATCCGATGCAAATGACCCTTGGCATCAGCGACGGCCGCAAGCTTCACGCGGTGCGTTATTCCAGCGAGGGCACTACGCGAACCCTGTTTTACAGCCGTGACGTAAAGGCGTTGCGGGAGGAACTTGGCCCGCAGCAGCGCTCCCTGGCGAAACAGCTCACCGATACCGCGCGCTGCGTGGTCTCCGAGCCCCTGTCCGAGCTCAAGTCGCTATGGGAACCGATCCCGGAAGCCACTTTCGTCACCATCGAAGATGGTCACGTGGAAAGCCGACCCTTCGCACCGCTCAGGGATCCGGGATAACTATAGCGGCATGGCCCGATTTTGTTCTGCAAAAAGCTTAGTCAGCCAGCTCGAGTTTCAGGCCGGTAATCAATGTCGTATATTTCGACGCGCTGTCGTCGCCGTCGATCGACAGCCATATGGCGATCACCTGCTCGGGCTGGTCGAGGGTATAACTGAGTTCGAAGTCGCCGGACTTGTTTAACAGCCAGACGTTTTGTTCGTACATGATTTCCGACAGGGGATGCTGACGCTGCCGGCCGAGCAATGCCTCGCTCTGCACGGCGTTCAAAAACTGGATCCTGTCGACGCCGCTGCCCTTCGGAGCCAGTTCGAACAGGGTTTTCACCCAGCGCGCGCTGAATATGCGCTGGAACGCGTTCAGGGTTTTATCGCCGGCGATAACGAGCCCCACCTTGAGGCAATAATCGTCGCCGCCCTTCAGGCCCTGCGTCACCCCGGACAACGCCAGCAGGTTGCTGAGCCTGCCCGTCACCTCGACCTTGCGAATCCATCGTGGTCCGTCCAGCGGGTAGATGACAGGGCTCGCCGAGCTGTCGACACTAACCTGCATTCCCTGCTCGGTAAAGCTGACCTCGTTGGGTTTGAGGCTGGAATATTGCAGTAGCTGCCAGGCGCCCGGCTGATGCAGCGGCAACGCGATGACGCCAGCCAGCGCCCATGATCTGATCTTCTGCAAGTGGATTTTCCGCAACAATACCTGGTCTATACTTACTACAACGGTAACCGGATCAATGGATGGCGGAGACCGATCGTCGCAAGGATATCCCAACTCACCCCGGGACTTACTTGTCGATAACCGATCAATTGGCTTTGCTGTCCTGCGGTTCCTCGGAGTACTGGACAAAAATGGTTTCGAAACCGTCCGGGCACTCGACGCCGACGCCTTCGGCGCAGGGTTCGTCAAAACTGATCCACAGCTCTCCGTCCGCGAGTTCCCACTTGACGAAGTAGCTGCCGGTGCGGGCAAACGCCGGCTGACCCGATTTGTGCTTCGGGTCGACGACGGCGAGGTACTGCGAGTGCGCACCGACGTTGCAGGTTACGATCAGCAGCCCGTCGGGGTTCGAGGCCGGTTTGACCACTTCCAGGCTGGCGCCATTCCCGGGCACCCCGCTCTCGAGCGCATTGGTCAGGTCGCAGCTGAAATCGAATATGCCGACCAGGTCGCGCTGGCGATAAATCGCCACCCGGCTCTCGTCCAGCCCGGCGGATACCACGTGCCACGACCAATCAGCCCCGGAATCGTGATGCGCGCCGGCGTTGGCGCTCAGCACCAGTAGCAGCAACGCGATGCGGCGGTATCGGTTCATAGCGCCGGTTGATCGTTGCTGTGGCAATGCACGCCGCCGCCGTCGTACCAGGATTCGAGAATCGGGATCACGTAAACGTCGCGTCCCGGAAAATAGCCTTCGATGCGTTGCTTCGCGGCGGCGTCGAAAACCTCGTCGTCGAAGCCGCCGGCGATGACGAAACCGTTGCCGACCAGCCAGTTCAGGTACTTGGTATTGAAAACCCTGTCTCGGAATTTCACCTGCCCGAGTATCGGATCGCGGATCAGGTTGAATCCCGCCGCGGCGATGGTCGCGGCGGCGTTGTCGTAAAGCGATCCGGCATCGCCGTCGCCGGGGCGGCAGCGAGAATTCCCGGTGCACTGCGCAACCACGACCGTGTCGGGGCTGATGAAGCGCGCAAACCCGTCGATATGCCCGCGGGTCAGTTCGCCGGCTGCATAGCCTTCGACCATGACCACGCGCGATACGCCGAAATAATGTTTCAGATCTTTCTCGGCCTGCCCGCGCGTATAGCCCGGGTTACGCGCCGGATCTCCGAACGTGCTCCAGTTCAGCAGCACGGCGTCGACGCCGTTGAACTCGAGGTTGCCGCGCTCGTGCACGATGTCGACGACTTCGACGGGAATGCCGAGGCGCTCACCGATCAGCGACGGCACGCGGTTATCCTGCTCGTAGGGTATGTGGCTGCCGAAAGCCCCGCCCCAGGCGTTGAATCCCCAGTTCTGGATATGCAGCTCGTCGTTTTCGACGACGTAGACGGGTCCATTGTCGCGCATCCAGGCGCTGTCGTTCGGCATCGATATCCACTCGATATTGTCGTGCTCGGGGTCGGCGCCGACATCCTCGATAGCCCGCCCGGCCTGGCCGCGATCCGATACCGAATCGAACAGGATGTTGAGCTTCTGGTAGCGGCTGATAATCGCCGCCATTTGCGCGAAAGCGGGCTGGAACATGCGCTCGAAATCGCTCGGCCACTGCAGCCATACGGCTGCCTGTGGTTCCCATTCGGCGGGAACGCGTTTTCGCAGGGGTGTTTGCTCGGCACTAGCCCGCATATCTCACCGTTTTGCGGCGACCGCAGCAAGAAATCGATGAGATATGCGGGTTAAAGCTCATGATGAGCGCTATTGTCGGCAATAACCCCGCAAATGCAAATCCTGAATTAGCCTGCAGGCTGTTCTCAGGTGTCGCGTTTGCGCGAGATGACAAAGGTTTCGTCGTTGAACCAGATGCCGTTGTGCTCGTGCAGCACATCCGCGGTGGCGTTGAGGTATTCGCCAGAGGATATGACCGGTTCGAGACGCTCGTCCTCGATCTGCCCGACGTAGATGGCCGCGTTCCAGGCGGCGAACAGGGTCGAAGTACCGATCGATTCGCCGATCTCGGTCGGCAGGGTGTGCATGCGATACCTGAAGATGGACTTGGCGTCGGAACCGGCGTTGAAGTTGTAATTCTGCGCACTGCGGCCGAGGTACTCCTTGAGTACCTTGATCAGTTCGTGACGGTCGACCTGGAACGGATCTTCGTCGGGCCAGATCTTGCGCACCAGCTCGAGCCCTGGATCGTCGCCGTAGGACTGGGCCGTCAGCAACCTGCCGCCGGGGCGCAGGCTTTTCGCCAGCGGGGCCAACACGTGCCTGACCTTGAAGTCGGCATTCATGCGCGCCCGCCAT
>JAOTUD010000192.1 GCA_029864065.1 Gammaproteobacteria bacterium
TTCCTTCGACAGTTGCGATTTTGCCCGCAGGTTTTTCGCGGCCCGGTCCCACAGCCCTAACAGACCCGCTGTCCGATTCTGGTAGGCCAGTTCCCTGATCTCGGGCTCGATGCTGTGGATATGGTGTTTGAGACGCTTGCCACTTTCACTCTCGTCGTTAACATTTTCGGCAAGGTCATCAATGATATTGGAAAGGCAACGGACCGCGGTGGCGGATTCGCTTCCTTCGAGACAAAAGGGGTAATCATGCCTGATGTTTTTCAGGTCCCTGTATTGATAGAGCAGGGCAGGAACGACCGAAATGATAGCGGTTGAAGTTTGCGGGCCGTCCCGGCGGTTCCCAAACAGGAAAAAATCGAATAATTCCCTGCGTCTTCCCGCCTGTTCCTGCTCATCCAGATCTGCAGTTTCTTTAACTGCAGGAACCGGCTCGTATGGCAGGCCGCCGTCAGCTAACTGCAGCAGCTTGTCTTCCAGCGTTTCTCCGGTGCCGGATTCGGTGGTGCGGTTTACGGATTCAATATCTACCGGTTCATCACATTCGATGGATTTGCTGTTATTCACCGTCTCCTGCCCTGGTACCTTTATTGGCAGAAGCGAAGTCGGCATCGATACCGAACTTGTCGAAGGCACCGTTTAACACATTTTCTCTCTGCTCCCAGGTCGATTTGTGCGTGGATTTTGTGACTTGCTCATAGCGGGGAATATTTTCGTTCCGGTAGAGAATACCGATCGGTACGATATCATCCCGGTCCGCAAGCTCCCGCGCGCGGTTAATATCGGCGGGATCATGCTGTTCCGTCGTTTTGTATAGCCGTGACATCGTTTCGCTGAGTTGTATACCATCTTCATGTTGCAACATGAGCAGTTTTTTGGGATCCGACAACAGGCCGGAAAAAGCATCCGGTGTGAAATGCGGGCATCTTTGTAAAATTCGGATAAATGCAAATCCGTTATGGTGAAAGGCCTGCCTGATGGCCTCGTACAATACTTCCGGCAGCCATTCCACGACCTGCGCAACAAAGGATACATTGGTAATACCCAAAGTCACGGTCAACGGATTCATGGCCTTCAGGTATGCTCCCTGCGGCGTCGTATTGGTCTTCATGCCAAGTGGAGACGTCGGAGATGCCTGGTTCTTGGTCAGACCGTAGATATTGTTATCGTGCATCATCGCGACCAGTTTCATATTGGTGCGGACGGTATGGATCCAGTGGGCGGTACCGATACTGCAGCAGTCTCCATCACCCATATTGACGAAGACGTGTAGATCGGGTCTGCGTATTTTTACGCCCTGTGCGGTCGGCAATGCCCTGCCGTGCAGACCGTGGAAACCATAGGTGCTCATATAGTGCGGGAAGCGTGCCGCGCAGCCTATGCCCGAGACGAATACACACTTCTCCGGTGGTAATTGTTCATCACGGCACAAGCGCTGGGTTGCGGTGAGAATTCCGTTGTCGCCGCATCCCGGGCACCAACGTGAAATTCTGCCCTGGTAATCTTCCAGGGTTTTATATTCTTCGTTGAGCTCTAATACGCATTGCTTGCTTAATCCGAACATGACTTATCTTTCTCACTTTAAACGTTCACGAATCATATCTTCAATCGCCCCTGGCCTGATAGGACGACCATGGACATTTGACCAGCAATCGACATCTATCAGGTAACGGGCACGTAACAACCAGGCGAGATTGGCATAACGCCGGTTGTTCTCATCGATCAGCTCGTCCTCGTAAGAATCCGAGTAATTGATCTCGACAGTCATTACCTGCCTGAATTTCTGCATGATCTCCTTGATGCCCGATGCCATCGGTTGCAGGAAGGTCAGATGTGTCGACGAAACCTTCAGGCCGTCCTTGCGTACCCGCGCAACCGCTTCCTCGATGGCGCCCTTGGTGCTGCCCCAGCCGACGATCAGTAAATCGCCGGATTCATCACCGCAAACCTTGGGTGGTTGGAGCGTCTTCTGGAATGCCGCCAGTTTCAGACTCCTGCGGTTACATCCTTCCTGGTTGATTCCCGGCCCGTAAGCCACCAGGCCTTTTCTGTCATGGGCAAGACCGGTGAGGGTATACATACCGCCTGGCTGGCCCGGGATGAATCTTTGTGACAGGCCGGTCACCGGGTCCCAGTCCAGAGGGTCTTTACCGGCCGGTACCGGGCTCTGATCGACGGGTGGTGCGCCCCATTCCTTGCTGATCTTCGGACGTGGAAAGGCCTGTTGACCGGTTGCGAGATTGGCGTCGCTCAGGACTATCACCAGCGTTCGAAACGTCTCCGCTATTTTTCTCGCGGTAATGATCGAATAAAAGCAGTCTTCGATAGTAGCCGGCGCCATGACGATCTTGGGTGCATCGCCCGGGGTACCGAAGATGGCGGCGAGTAGATCGCCTTGTTCGACTTTTGTCGGCAGGCCGGTACTCGGTCCGCCCCGTTGGACGTTAACCATTACCAGGGGAATTTCTGCCATGACCGACAATGCCATTAACTCGGTCTTCAGCGCCATGCCGGGTCCGGAGGTGATCGTCACGGCGCATTTACCGGAATAGGAAGAGCCGATGGCAAAGGCGCAGGCCGCGATCTCATCTTCGGCCTGGTGGACGAAACCCCCAACCTCGGGAAAGATTTCGCTCAGATAATGTGACGCAGAGGTGGCGGGGGTGATCGGATACATCGCACAGACTTCCATGCCTGATGCAACTATTCCGAGTGCCACGGCGACATTGCCGTTGGCGACAACCTGTTGTTCTTTCACACCATAGGGCGGGATTTCGAACCTGAAGTCCAGGTTTTGCTCAGCCCATTCATAGCCCGCTTCCAGCAGCGCGATATTCGGTTCGACTAAATCGGGTTTCCTGGCCTTGAATTTGGTCTCGATTTCATGGCGGGCCAGCTGCAGATCGCGTCCATATATGTTCATCAGCATGCCGACGACGAACATATTCTTGCCACGCCGCGCATCCTCGACAAATCGACTGCATTCCTGTTCCATTGGAACTTCGTATAACCGGTAATTCTCCTCGTTCAGGATATTCACTACGCCGGAATATGCGGCGGCAATCTCGGGATCGGGATGGTTTGCCCACATGCTTTCCAGCAGGATAATACAACCGGGCTTGTAACGGTTTTCCCATTTACCTCCCATCAATGCCTGTTCATTGAATCCGATAACGAGTTCAGCGCCGTCACCGGCATTGGTGATGGGGAAGGAGCCGGCCCTGATACGGTTACCGCTTGCACCCGCGGGTGTCCTGGCTGGCGGTTCTATTTCGGCTGGAATAATTTCGACGGTCCAGACGCTGTTACCGGATTTAGCGAGAATAGTACCGAACATTTGTCCGGCCGTTTGCGCGCCCTCACCGGAATCAGAGACTATCTCGATGATGTGCTCTTCCAGTAGGGTTGCCCGCTTGCCACTTGAAGCCGACCTTGCGGTTTGTTGTTTCATTTCCCCGGCCATCTTATTTCACCTACAAACATTAATTCATAGAAAACGATTTTCTACTAGGAGTATCTACTAGGAGTATATTGTATAAAATTGTAATTCGTATAAAAACCGGGACAACGATCATTGATTTTACCCGCTTCACGAGACTGCTCCAGCCGGGCCCGCGAATTCATTGCGCAACCCCGGGAATCGTAGTTAAAGTGGTTGGTTCCGAGCACACCCGTGGCCAGCGGAACTGGATCGATGCTCCCTCGCAGGTGCCACGGCTTAGGCGAATAAAAAACGACAGAAGCGCTTTTCATATAATTCCTGGGGGCACCGGGGCCCGCTATTCAGGCGAAGCCTGGTGGATTCCATTGATCCATCATCTTCTGCCGCGCGGACTCGAGCCGTTCCGACATCAGCGCCGCGAAACGCTTTAACAATTCGTAGCCGAATTTGGGGTCCTCGTTGCAGTGCGCCAATATAGCATTACCGTCGAATTCGAGTATGGTGGAATCTTCCACGGCCCTCGCCATAAAGTGCCACCGGTATGGTGATATCAACCATGACCAGCCGAGTATCTGGTCTTTCCCCAGGATCTGAATTTCGAGTACCGGTCCAACTAGCGCCGGTACCTGGATCGACACTTTACCCTGGCGCAACAAATAGAATTTGTCTGCACGGTCTCCCTGGTGAAATATCACTTCGCCCTCGCCGATTTGCACCTCGGTGACGGAATTTGCGAGAAAATCCAGGTAACTTTTATCCATACCACTGAAGAATGCATGAGAGGATAAAAAGTCTTCGCTTGCTTGCTTGTTCATTTCTTGTTGATCTTGTTTGTGAAAATTCAGTATCAGCCGGGGTCAGGCAATTTTCCTTGATCCGGGACAATAACAGGATATAAATCGAACCCTGTATTTACCGTGAAGTGAAAATAACACTCCTGCAATGTTTCGGCGGCGAGTGGCTCGGCCGGTTCGCGTGCCGCCGTGGCGAGGTCGAAGCGGGTCGGGGATACCGCTCAGGCCCTCGTTGACTAGGGTTCGTAGCGACCACCCGGCGCAATAACCCGCCGGCATGTCGAGATCGTGAAGATGCAGATTGCCGTTACGATGTGCCGCCCCGATTTCCGGCGGATACACGTAGTTCGGCCAGTAGTTGGCGATCATTTGCCGGGAAGTATTGAGAATCAGGCACTCAGCGAATAACCCTGGTTGGCATTGGCCTTGACCCGGTGGTCGGAGCCGTCGAGGTACTCGTTGATCGAATCCGCCACGTCGACCAGCGTGCGTTCGTCTGCGCGCAGCTTATGGTGTTGTTTCCGGTAGACGATGTAGGCGTACGCAAAGGCAAAATGATTTGCCGAGATCAACACCTGCTCGTCGATATCCTGAATCGCTTCGGCACAGGGCAGGCCCGGGTCCTGGTAACGGTGGCTGATTACCCTCAATACCCGGTTGGGTAAGCAGCCAGGCTTCTGTAGTTTCGAATTCAGCGCTGGCCCAACCCGCTATCTCGAGTGCTTTTACCATCCGGTTTTAGTCGAATGGAACTTTGCTGCTCTCTCGTTAGTTTATTCGCCGAGGCGCTGAAATATTGTCTCTTCCAGTCTTTGAACTCATTATTCCGATATCTCGTTGCCACCATATGTAGTTATTTTTTTTGAAACCTGCAGCTATATATAGTGGTACCCGGCGATTAATTGATATAGGTCAATTAAACCTCGGGTTTGCCGGCTGGCGAAAACATAACGCCGGATTTACGCCTAAAATAAAAACAGTGATAATGGAATGCGTTTTCCGGCATTTAGCAATTGGATTTATTGTCGCTGATTATCGGCCACTGGTTGTTGTGTCTGGGATACAAAGTTTGAGAATCGGAATTTGAATCGGCCACGGGCTGCCAGGTGCTCGCTTACAGCAATTACGAATTATCCGAGTGGGCAGCCGGTCGCCACGGCGGGAAGCGTTCGATGAAAAACCCGGTCCTGCAATGGGAAGACATGTTTAATGTGCTGCCCGATGCCATCGTGGTCGTGGATGGTTCCGGCCGCATCGTTTTTGCCAACCAATTGGTGAGCGGGATGCTGGGTTACGCATCCGCCGAGCTCGTCGGCGAGCCGCTGGGCCGTCTTATACCCGCAGAGCACCGCAGCGTTCACGAGCGGCATTTTGCCGGTTTTCACGATCACGGCCGGCCCATGTCGATGGGGATGCGCCCGCTACTGGGCGCATTACACAAGTCAGGCAGGGAAGTCTCGTTATCCATATCGATTGCCAATCTCGAGCTGGACGGGCTGCGCTATTCGGTCGCGGTAATGCGGGATGGCGCTTTACTGCAATCGGAAATCGCGGCCGTCAATACCCTGGCCGAAACCGATGCCCTGACCGGCATCGGTAGCCGCCTGCGCCTGTCGCGAGTCATGCAGTCGGCGCTGGCGGATGCGCGCCCTTTCGGCCTGTTGTTTATGGACCTCGAGCAATTCAAATCCTACAACGATACCTATGGTCACGCGGTTGGCGACCAGGTCCTGCGGATTGTCGCCCGTCGGCTACAGACCCATATCCGGGCTGCAGATCTTGCGGCGCGACTGGGTGGAGACGAGTTCGTCGTCGTGCTCGACGGGCTGGAGAATGTCGAACGGCTCGGCTTTCGCGCCGCCGCAATCAGCAAAAGCCTGGCCCGGCCGTTTCATATCGACGATCTCTGCAGCACCATCG
>JAOTUD010000193.1 GCA_029864065.1 Gammaproteobacteria bacterium
CAGGGGTTCGGGAATCGACACGTTGTGTTTGCGACCAGTTGAAATATAATGCCGCGAATTTTACACCATAACGACGATGAATAAATCGAGTATCGCCCTAGTCGCGCTGGTCGCCCTGGTGGCTGGTTTTTCGATTTCCTGGTTCGTCGGCAGCAATAAACCTGTCGAACTCGAAGCCGGCACCTGGTTCGGCGAGCAGGCCCGTGCGCTGCCGCAATTCGAACTGGTCGATCAAAACAACCAGCCGTTGACCCGCAACTCGCTGAAAGGAAAATGGAACCTGCTCTTGTTCGGCTACACGCATTGCCCGGATATCTGTCCGATCGCCCTGCAAACGCTGGCCGATATGACGAAAGCGCTCGACGACCCGGATGTCGTCGATGCGGTCAGGGTTTATTTCGTATCGGTGGACCCGGAGCGCGACACGCCGGAGGTGCTCGCGAGCTACGTCAGCTATTTCAATCCCGGGTTCGTCGGCGCCACCGCCGCCATGGACAAGTTGCAGCCTTTGACCCGGTCGCTGGGAATTGCGCATCAATTTCGCAACAAGACGGCCGACAATCCCGCGTACGACGTCGACCATAGCGCCGCCATCTTGCTGGTAAATCCCGCCGCCGAGTTTGCCGGGCTGTTTGGCGCGCCGCACGACCCGCTGGCGCTGGCGCGCGACATGACGCGCATCGTCGAATACAACTAGGACGCCTCCGCAGCGAAATGCAGCGCCTGATTCTTGCCTTACTGTTGGTTGTTCCCATAGCTGCACAGGCCGATCTCGAGATCAGCGATGCCTGGATCAACAACCTGCCCGCATCGGTCCCGGTGCGCGCCGGTTACCTGACGCTGCACAACCCGACGCAGCAGGCAGTCACGATAGTCGGCGCGACCAGTGCAGGCTTCGCCGGCGTCGAAATCCACCGGTCCGTCTCGCAGGATGGCATGCTGCGCATGGAAGCGGTGCCGAAACTGCACATCGAAGCCGGCGCGACCGTGCGGCTGGCGCCCGGCGGGCTGCACTTGATGATGAAGCAACCGGCGCAGCCGACCAGTCCCGGGGAGCTGTACCGGATTACCTTCGAATATGCCGACGGCTCGCGCCAGAGCCTGCAAATAGAGGTACGCAAGTAACGTGGCCGAACTGACGCGAAAACAGAAATTTCTCAAGCTATTGTTCTACGTGATGCCGCACCACGCGGTTTCGCGTGTCGTTTATTTCGTCACGCGCCTGCGCGGACCGCAGGTGAAACCGATGATCGCGTGGTTCGTCAAGACCTACGGCGTAGACATGGACGAGGCGGAACAATCCGAAATCGGCTACTACCAGACCTTCAACGAGTTTTTCATCCGTCCGTTGAAGCACGGTATCCGTCCGCTCGCGCCAGGGGCCAACACCCTCGCCTGCCCCTGCGACGGCACCGTTTCCCAGGCCGGATCCGTTCGTGCCGGCGCGATCCTGCAGGCCAAAGGGCGCGGCTATAGCGTGTCGGAATTACTGGGCGGCGATAAAAGCATGGCGGCGCAGTTTATGGATGGCCGCTTTGCCACCATTTATCTTGCGCCGCATAACTATCATCGCCTGCACATGCCGCTGGACGCGAACATGGTGAGGATGATTCATGTGCCCGGGCGCCTGTTCAGCGTCCAGGAGTGGACCGTCGCCGAAATTCCGCGCCTGTTCGCGCGCAACGAACGCCTCGTCTGTTACTTCGAGACCGGCGCCGGCCCGATGATCATGGTGCTGGTGGGCGCGATCAACGTCTCCGCGATCGAGACCATATGGAGCGGCCTGGTGATACCACCGCGCGCCAGGAAAATCAGCGAATACGACTACAGCCACACGCGCAAGGAAATCTCCAAGGGCGACGAAATGGGTCGTTTCAACATGGGATCCACGGTAATCCTGCTAACCGGAAACAACGTCGAATGGCTACCTCATATAACCGCGGGGCAAACGGTCAAGATGGGCCAACTGATCGGGCACTTCCCCATCTGAGTCGACAGAACCGGCCCGGCACGAAACACGGGCACCATCCCCGCGTAAGCGATGCCATCCCCGCGTAAGCGGGGATCTTGCATCGTCCTGACCAACCCGGGCTTTTCGATCAATCCCTGAAGGTAAGCGCTTCTTCGATCGAATCGAGGCCGAGCAAAACCATCAGCAGGCGGTCCAGACCGAGCGCGACGCCGGCGCAATCCTCGATACCGGATTCGAGCGCGCCGAGCAGGCGCTCGTCGATATCCAGCTCCGGCAGGCCTCGCTCGCGCCGCGCCTGAATATCCTTTTCGAAGCGCGCGCGCTGCTGGACCGCATCGGTCAGTTCGGAAAAACCATTGGCCAACTCGATGCCGTTATGGAACAGTTCGAAACGTTCTGCAACGCTGCTGTCGTTCGGGTTAGCTCGCGCCAGCGCGGCCTGCGATAGCGGGTAGTCGTAGACAAAAAGATAGTCCTGCATCGACGGCGCAATGACCGCGGCCAACAACAGGTCCAGGCACTGGTCCCGGTCGAGCTCGACGCAATCCGCGCCGGGCACCGCGTCGGCGCAGCGGCGGCGTAACTCCCCGACTGATACCCGGTCGATATCGAGCTGCATCGATCGCGCAAACAACTGCCTGTAGCTAACGTAGCTAAAGCTGCAGCGGTGCAGGCTCAGCGTCGTAATCAGCAACTCGATTTCCTGCATCAGGCGATGATAGTCGTAACCCACCCGGTACCATTCCAGCAGGCTGAATTCGATATTGTGCAAGCGCCCGGACTCGCCCTGTCGAAACGCGTGGCAGATCTGGAAAATCGAGCCGCAACCGGCCGCCAGCAGGCGTTTCATCGCGTATTCCGGCGAGGTTTGCAGGTAGAGCGGGCGTAAGCCATGCGTTACTTCTATCGAAGCGATGTTTACCTCGGTGCTGGTGGTGGGCATGAGTAGCGGGGTGTCTACCTCGAGAAAGCCCCGGGTGTTAAAAAAAGCCCGGATCTGGCGATAAACCCGGGCTCTTTCTCGAATTACGGTCAGGCTCGCGCGCGGTTGCCAGCTCATACCAGAAACCGGTTGACGTCTATTTTTTAACCCGCGACATGTACTCACCGGAGCGGGTATCCACCTTTACCAGCTCGCCGATTTCGAGAAACAGCGGCACCTTGACAACCGCACCGGTTTCCAGCGTTGCGGGCTTGGTGCCACCCTGCGCGGTATCTCCCTTTAGCCCCGGATCGGTTTCGGTGATTTCCAGTTCGACAAAATTCGGCGGCGTCACGCCGATCGGGCTGCCGTTATACAGCGTGACTTGACAGTTGTCCTGGGCCTTGAGCCACTGGTAGGCGTCGCCCACGGCATTGGCATCGGCGGCCTGCTGCTCGTAGGTTTGCGGATCCATGAAATGCCAGAATTCGCCATCGCTGTAAAGATACTGCATCTCGATATCGATGACGTCCGCGGCCTCTACTGTTTCGCCGGATTTGAAGGTCTTGTCAAGCACCCGCCCAGTTTTTAGATTGCGGATTCGGACACGATTGAATGCCTGGCCTTTTCCGGGTTTGACGAACTCGTTTTCGATAATTGCACAGGGATCCCCATCGATCATAATCTTGAGGCCGCCACGAAATTCGTTGGTGCTGTAACTTGCCATTGTCGTCCCGGTCAAAAAAAGCCAATCATACCGGAATATATGTTTGATTCGAAATATATCCGCTATTATTAACGACTGGAAACATCTGCAGTTACCTACACTCGGATATATGGAAAACGAAGAAAAACTGATTCGTCTGCTCATCGTCGACGAGGGTTTTCACAAGGCGGAGCAAATCACCAGTTCGCTGCGCGCAACCGGTATGCATGTGCGCGCCGAATTCGCCGAGGACAGCGAGGACATGTGCGATATCCTCGAGAACAAGACCATCGACCTGGTGCTATTCTCGATCGATTTACCGGATTTCACGTTAAGCCAGGGGCAGCACCTGATCCGTGAATGCGGGCGTCATGTCGCCCTGGTCGCAATGGCAAAAAAGGTCAATACCGAAATCGTCGTCAACGCGATAAACGAGGGCGCGCAGGACGTGGTCGCCAGCGACAGTCTCGAGCACCTGATCCAGGTTATCAAACGCGAGGCCTACAACATAAATATCTGGCGGCGCGCGATGCGCCTGGAAATGGATTTCCAGGAGAGCGAGAAACGCTGTCAGAACCTGCTGTCGAATTCAAAAGATGCGGTCGCCTACGTCCATGAAGGCATGCATATTTTTGCCAACCAGGTCTACATGGAATTGTTCGGCAACACCGATTTCGATGAGCTCGAGGGAACCCCGATCATCGATATGGTCGACGCGTCGCAACAGAATCAGCTAAAGGCCTTTCTGCGTGATTTGAGCAAGAACGAAAACGAAACCAATGAGCTCGAATTGCAACTGATTCACAGCAGCGGCGAAAGAATTTCCGCAATCCTCGAGTTTTCTCGCGCCAGTTACGACGGCGAGCCCTGCACCCAGATACTGATTCGCTCGCGCGCTGACACGACCGAGCTCGAAGAGCAGATCAATTACCTGCACCAGCACGACCTGATCACCGGCCTGTATAATCGCCAGCATTTCATGGAAGAGCTAAAAAATTCGATTACGCAGGCGATCAACGGTGTGCAGCAGTCGTTCCTGGTCTATATCGCCATCGATAACTTTCAGTCGATTCGCGACATGGTCGGCATCTCCGGCTGCGATACCCTGATCAGCGATATTGCTATGATCATCAAGGACAATGCCGCCGAGGACGACCTGGTGTCTCGTTTCGGGGCTTATTCCTATACCTGTCTCGGTAAGGTCACGGAAAAAAAGCTGGCCGAGGATTATGCCACCAGGGTAATCGAGGCCGTCGAGCAGCACATTTCGGAAATAGGCAACCAGTCGATTAGCGCTACCTGCAGCGCGTCGATCGTTTTTCTGGATGAAAACTCGCCTGACAATTCCAACGATATAATTGCCCGCGCCGAACGCAGCTGCGGCGAAGTCGAGGCGGCGGGCGGTAACAGCACCAGAACCTACATCCCGAAAGCCGGCGAAATGACGCAGGAAGAGGAGGACGGCATTATCGCCGACCTGATCAAGGACGCGCTCAACCATAACCGCATCCGTGGCATGTACCAGCCCATCGTCGGCGTCAAGGCGCAGAGCGGCGAACGTTACGTTTCCAGCGTCGAAATCACCTCGGGCGAGGGCCACGTGCTGTATCCGAAGGATTACCAGGCCGCCGCCGAGCGCACCGGCACCGCAAAAATGCTCGACAGGTGGAAAATACTGCATGCGATCAAGAAGGTTGCCGAAACCAGTCAACAGGGCCGCAAGATCGAGATCTTCCTGCCGTTGAGCGCCGACTCGATAAAAGACCCCGGGCTCGCGATCTGGGTCTCGGAGAATCTGGCCAAGGCCAAAATCAACGGCGAGCAACTGATCTTCATGGTAGACGAGGCCAGCGCGGTTAATCAGCTCAAGGCCGCCAAGACCCTGGCGAAGGGATTGCAGCAAATTCACTGCAAGTTCGCGATCGACGAATTCGGCACCGGGCTCAACCCTTTTCAGCTCATCAAACACGTCGATGCCGACTATGTTCGCATCAACCACGTTTACATGGATGGTCTCGCGCATAACAACGAAAACCAGGACAGCATCCGCGAACTGGCCTACCAGGCGATGGACATGGAGGTCAACACCATCACCCCGGGCGTTACCGACGCCGCGGTGCTGAGCGTGCTATGGACCCTGAACGTCGATTTCGTGCAGGGCGACTTTCTGCAGTCGCCGCAAAAGGAGTTAAACTACGACTTCAGTTCGATGTAGGCCCGGCCCCAGGGTGATCCGGCCCTGCTTTAAGTGGCTGTATCTCCAGCCGTTCTCAACCAGACATAGGGGTTGGCAGCATCATGCGCACGCTCGAAACAATCATCGCCGACATCCGCAAACTCGAAAACGAATTGCTGCAGGAACTGCAAAAGAAGCAGGACGAATACTATTACATCGTCAGGGGCAAGCGGGTGCAGTTCGAAGAAGAAACCCGGCGCTACCACAAGACGCTCGCGAAAACGCTGCGGCGCTATTTCGCCGATGCGTCGTTGGGGCATATTA
>JAOTUD010000002.1 GCA_029864065.1 Gammaproteobacteria bacterium
GACGTCCTGTTCCAGCCCGGGAACGGAGATGCCGCTGCCGGGCATCAGTTCATCGAGAATTTCAGCGGGCGGCACCTCCGCATCTGGTATCACAACCGCCGCCGCCTCGTTCAGCGCGTCATCGATGCTCTGCCGGTTCAGTCTCGAGTTTTCGCGACTCTGCGTCGACGCGCAGGCGCTCAACACGCAGGTCAATACGATCAAGGTAAGGTAATTTCTAGTCATAAGTCGTTACTCTCGGCAGCTTTCTTGCTGATCGCCGTTATCCCGTCGTCGAGACTCAGGTTGATAATCTTGCCCTTGCGCACCAGGCGTGCACGCGCGCGCGTCAGCTGAATCAGCCGGGCGCCCCTGATGCTGTCACCGACCGCGAGCATCTGGTCATCGATGATCGCAATCTTGCGCTCCGGGGAATAAAGGATGGAGGTAAGTTGCAACGGCTTCGGTTTCGGGGCGGCCGCGCCGACCTGGGCCGGTTTCGGGCTGCTGGCCATTTTGGCCTCGCGGAATTTTTGCAATGCGAACGGGGGCGGTTGCATCGGGTCGCGCAGCTCCGGCTCCTGTGCCGACGCCAGCGCGCCAACCCCGAAAAAGCCCAACGCCAGCAGCACTACCACGACGATGTAGGTGGTGATAATTCGACGCATCTAGATTCCTACCCATTCTTTGCGTGTTGACAGGGTCGACATGACCAGCCTGACGGTAAGCCTGGGGTGGTCTTCGCTGATAATTTCGATTTCATCCCAGAGCAGCTTCCAGTCCAGCTTCTCCATCGACTGCATGTACCTGAGGATGTCGGCATACTTGCCGGAAAACTCGATTTCGAGTACGTGCCGGTAAATAGCGGGGTCTTCGGCAGGCTCCGACTTATCCGCCGTGGGAATGGCCGGCTTCACCTGTCGACGCTTCAGGCCCAGCAGCGTCAATCGTGACTCCCGGTAAATCAGCTGATTCATCAATTCGAACATCTTTTCCGGATCGACAAGTTCGATGGTCTCGACCCTGAGCTTCTCCTCGAGCGCGGACAATTCGTCGCTCAACCTTGCCAACTGGGTTTCCTTTTGCTGGTTCGGCCCGGAGGCCATGCGCTGCCGAATATCGCGCAGGCTGGCGCGCAGGTTTTCGGTGTCGCCGCCGATGCGTTGGTTCTCGGCCTGCTGCAGTTCCAGCGCGCGTAGTACCGGGTTGGCGTGGTAAGCCCACCAGGCAAAAACGACCAGGGCGACCAGGGTCAAAGCGATCAGTGCGCGTTCGCGTATCGGCCGCGCATCGAAACGCTGCGTGTATTGCTTGAGGCGGCTATTCACGGAGCCTCTCGCGGGTCGCAATGACGAAGTCCACCTTCCAGTCGCTGTCCCTGGCACGGCTCACTTCGAACAGATCGAAACGATTGCCCCTGAATATCGCCTCGTCGCTGAAACGATCGAAGTACCCCGGCACCTGTTCGGCGCTGAGCGAGCTGCCCCGGATCTGGACAAAGTTTTCGCCGAGCCGGATCTGATCGAGCCAGATGTCGTCGACCTGCAGCCTGGACAGCGCCACCAGGTAATCGGAAAAACCCTCGCCGGAACCAAAGCGGTTGGCGCCGACAAAATTCAGCACTTTCTTGCGTGCCGATATCTGGCGCGCGGTATTTTCGATTTCGATATCGAGGCGGTTGTCCTCGAGCAACCTAGCCATTTCGGCGTTGGTCGCCGCGAATTCCGTGGTCAGTCGATCACGATCCGCCTGGAGCGCCAGCTTGTGCCGCTCAGCCTGTCGTAGTTCGGACTGCAGCATGAAGCTCCAGATCGCGGCGGCGGCGATTACCAGCAGCAGCGCGGCCGCAACCTGGGTGGCCGAGATCCACAGGCGTTTTTCCCGGAACCTGTCCTGGTAGAGGTTGATCTGCTGGACGATCACAGGCTTACCCCGCGCAACGCCGCACAATAGGCATGAAAGCAGTGCTGATCGAGGCCCGGCCCGGCGTCGTCACCGGCGAAGGCCACAAACTCGATATCGAAATTCGTCAGGTTCTGCAGGTACATGGCCATTTTCTCGGTAACCTTGAGCTGTGGAAATATGCGCAGATTGGTCACGGAGCCCAGGCCGTAAAAGCTTTCGAAATAATCCAGCGAGCGCTGCAGCTCGAGCAGCAGCGAATCGAAAACGCTCTCGTCGTCGGCGGTGACCTGTTCGAGCTGATCGATGCCGATCTTGAATTCGCGGGAAACGTATAAATCGGTGTCGTGGTAAATGCTGAGCAGACCGCTGCCCGAGGTCAGCGACAGTAATGCCAGGCTGTGCTCGCGGCTGCGCTGCACGATCTGCAGATTGGCGCGCACCAGTTCGTGGATATCGAGCGCGGTCAATTCCATCGCGCTCGACTTGATGCTGTCGACGTAGTTCCTGATCACCGCCTCGCGCGCGGCGACGACGCCGACCTGCTGCTGCTTGTTCTTGTTCGACACCGGCATCGGGTAGCTGTCGATTACCGCGTGGCCGACGTCGTAATTAATCAGATCCTTGATCTTCCAGGTCAACGCCTGGATCATTTCGGTTTCCTCGACCTCGGGTCGCTCGATCTGGTAGACATCACAATCGTCGGGGGCGACGAGGCAGACGCAGGGCGTTTTTTGCAGGCCGTTTTTCTGCACCCATAGCTGCAGGGCTTCGAGCTGGGCATCCTGCCCGTCGGCCGGAACGAACTCGCTACGCAGGATGCGTCCTGGACTCTTGCTGCCGGCCTGTACCTGCGCAACGGCAATCCCGTCGGGCAGGAAATCAACCCCGACCTGAGAATCCTTTTTCGCTGTTTTGAACAGACCCACGTCTAAACCCCGATCGTTTCAGTTATCTGCGCTAACTCATGTAAGCTCATGCAAGTTGCGCGCCAACCAGGGAATTCGCCAGATTGCATCGCAATCAAAGGCCTTGCATGCCGAGGCACGCAAGGTTACGAACTCCATATCGGTCAGATATTATCCTAGATATTCCTTAAGATAATCGCCATAACTTATTGTCATTGTTAGAAATATTAGCTTATAGTGGTGTTATTTCAAGTCATTCTTAAAAATAATTTCGATATGATGCACATCGTGCTTTACCAACCGGAGATCCCGCCCAACACGGGTAATATCATGAGGTTGGCGGCAAACACCGGATTTCGCCTGCACCTGATCGAGCCCCTGGGATTTGCGCTCGATGACAGGCAACTGCGACGCGCCGGCCTGGATTACCGAGAATGGGCGGATACGAATCGATACCGCAACTTCGAGGATTTCAAAAAATCATGTGAATTCAATAATTTATACGCTTTCACGACGAAAGCGAACAGGATCTACAGCAGCGCCGTTTTCGAGCCCGAAGACGCGCTGCTGTTCGGTCCCGAAACCCGCGGACTACCCGGGGAAATACTGGATTCACTTCACGGTGACAAAAAATTGCGCATCCCGATGACGTCGACGTCGCGCAGTCTGAACCTGTCGAATACGGTCGCAATCGCGGTCTACGAAGCCTGGCGGCAACAGGATTTCAGGATATAGCGGGGATTGCGACTACTCGCGCCCCTGCGGGCGGCTTTCGAGGTCGCGCACGGCCTGGCGCGGGTCCTTGCTCTGGTAGAGCACTTGATAAACCGCCTCGATGATGGGCAGGTCGAGATCGAGCTTGCGGGTCTTTTCGTAAATCGCCCGGGTCGCGCGTAAACCCTCGACGGTTTGACCGACGTCGATTTCAGCCTGCGACACGCTTTTGCCCTGCCCGATCGCAAGCCCGAAACGCCGATTGCGGCTCTGGTCATCGGTGCAGGTAAGAATGATATCGCCGAGCCCGGCCAGGCCCATCAGCGTCTCGCGCCGGGCGCCGAGCCGGGTGCCGAGCTGCATGATTTCGGATAGCCCGCGGGTCATCAGCGCGGCGCGGGTGTTGGCGCCGAAGCCGAGCCCGTCCGAGGCCCCGACCGCGATCGCGAGCACGTTTTTGAGCGCACCGCCCAGCTCGACCCCGACGATATCGTCGGTGGTGTAGACGCGTAAGCGATCTCCATGAAGCATTTCGGCGAAAGTTTCGGTGGCCTCGGCATCGCTGCCCGCGCAGGCGATCGCCGCCGGCATTCCGCGCGCAACCTCGGTGGCGAAAGTGGGACCCGAGATCACGCCGTAGCGATGCCCCGGTAATTCCTGCTCGAACACTTCGTGCAACAGCTCGCCAGATTCGATTTCGAAGCCCTTGCTGGCCCAGAACAGAACGGTGTCCCGTTCCAGCAGCGGCTTGAGCTGTTGCAGCAGGCCGCGGAAACCCTTGCTCGGGATCGCTATCAGCAGCCAGGGCACCTGGCGCACGGCATCCGCCAGGCTGGCCAGCGGTTCGATGTTATCGGCCAGCCTGAAGCCGGGGAGGTAATCGGTATTTTCGCGCTGCTGGATCAGCCGCTCGATATGATCAGGCTCGTGTCCCCAGAGTTTGACCTGCAGACCACCGCGCGCCAGTTGAATCGCCAGCGCGGTCCCCCAGGAACCCGCGCCAAGCACAGCGACCGCTTCGGTCATCGACTCTAGTGGGTCGACTCGGTTGCTTCGGGCTGCTCCTGTTGTTGCTGCAGGTGCTGTTGATACAGGGCATCGAAGTTAACCGGCGACATGACCAGTGGTTGAAAACCGCCACGCACCGACATGTCTGAAATGACTTCACGGGCATAGGGAAACAGGATATTCATGCACTGGCTACCCAGCAGGTATTTCTTCTCCGCCTCTTCGAAGCCCACAATACTGAACAATCCTGCCTGGTGGACTTCGACCAGGAAAGCGGTATTGTCCTGCTGCTTGACCGTCGCGGTGATGACCAGAACGACTTCGTAGAGATCTCCTTCCAGGTGCCTTTGGCTATTGCTTAACTTGAGATCGATTTCCGGTTCCCACTTCTTGACACCAAAGGACTGCGGCGAAGTCGGCGATTCAAAAGACAGGTCCTTGACGTATAGCTTCTGGATCCCGAACGCTTTCTTTACTTCCTGTTCTTCACTCATGGTTATTACTACTTCTTATTGATAGGGAGATGCGCATCCTGCCAGGCCATGATGCCGCCGTTCAGGCTGTAGACTTTTTCGAAACCCTGCTTGCCGAGTTCCTTGCAGGCGATACCGGCGCGCGCGCCCGACTTGCAGTATACCAGCAGCGTCTTGTTCTTGTGTTTCTCGAGCTCACCCACGCGTTTGCCCAGGCCGCTGACTGGAATCTGGATCGCCTTGGCAATTTTCCCGCCGGTCGTCTCGGAGGGCTCACGCACGTCGAGCACGACAACATCGTCGTTATTCATCAACTGCACCGCGGCGGCCGGCGTCAGGCTTGCGAAGCGCTGCGTGGCGATTTTCATTTCGTTGAAAAAAGTCAATCCCAGCAAAACCGCAAACGCGATTACCAGAAACGGGTGATTCACCGCAAATTCAGAGATTTGAGCCAGCATAGAATGGGAAAAAAGAAATCGTTAAGAGTCTTAGCCGGTAGAACAGAACACTTCCTGCATCATTCCGATCAGGCGCAGTGTACGTTCGTCTCCGACGCGATAGTAAACCTTGTTCGCATCCTTGCGGGACGACAGTATACCTTTATCGCGCAAAATCGCGAGGTGTTGTGAGATATTACTTTGCGAAGTGCCGACGTTATCGACAATACCCTGCACGCAAACTTCGCGGCTACCGAGGGTGCAAAGGATCTTGAGACGCAGCGGATGCGACATGGCCTTGAGCGAACGTGAGGCGATTTCGATATCGGCGGCGCGGGCGAGCAATTGCTCACCGTCTACGGAGGCTACTTTTTCAGTTTCCATTTGCTTAAGCGTATTATCAAACGTTAATATTAGCGAATGATTATGATTAAAACCCGGCCCAATGTCCATATCGCTGCCGCGTAAACTGTTACTGTCCGCGCTGCTTGCGAGCCTGGTTATCGCGCCGTGGTCGATGGCCGATGACAAAAGCGCAAAGGAAAAGCAGCTCAACGAATTACTGCACAAGATCGACAAGCTGAAGCAGGCCATCGACGTCAAGGAAGACAGCAAGTCCCAGTACATCAAGCAATTGAAAGCCATCGAACGCAAAATCGGCTCGGTCAGCGAAAAGATACGTGCGATCGGCGCGCAAATAAGCGGGCGCAAAACCGAACTTGCGGCGCTACGCGCAACCCGTCTGAAGCACCAGCAGCAGCTCAGCAGGGAGAACGACTACCTGGCCGAGCAGGTTTACGCGGCATTCACGCTCGGTCGACAGGAAAAGGTAAAACTGCTTTTTTCGCAGCAGGACCCGTACAAACTGCAGCGCAACCTGGTTTACTACCGGTATTTTTCCGATGCCCGCGTCGAGTTAATCAATGGCGTGCAGCGCAATATCGACAAGATCATCGAAACCGAGCAACTGATCCAGCAGGCGCAGCAGGGTCTCGAGCAAAGCCAGCAGGCGCTGCAGCTGCAAAAGCGGCAACTCGGCATGGATCTCGGCAAGCGCAAGGCGATCGTCGCTTCGCTGGACCAGCAACTGAAACAGCAGGGCGGCAATCTTTCCAGGCTCCAGGACGAAGCCGAACAACTGCAAAACCTGATCGACTCGATCCAGGAAATATTCGTCGACGCGCCCGAAGACGAGGTATCTCGACAGGCCTTCGCCGAGCTCAAGGGCAAGCTGGCCTGGCCGGTCGAGGGCAAGATCAAGAAACTGTTCGGTCGCAACAAGCCGATGTCGGATCTGCGCTGGCAGGGCGTCATGATCGAGGCGCCCAACGGCCAGTACGTCAGGGCAGTATCCCACGGCCGCGTCGCGTTCGCCGACTGGTTGCGCGGGCTCGGCAACCTGATTATCATCGATCACGGCAATTCCTACCTGTCGCTGTACGGTCACAACGAATCCCTGTTCAAGAGCGCCGGTGAATGGGTCGAGGCCGGCGAGGTGATCAGCAGTATCGGCGACAGCGGCGGGCAAAAGCAGCCCGGGCTCTATTTCGAGATCCGGAAAAAAGGCAAGCCGCAAAACCCGACCGGCTGGTGCAAGGCCGGTAACCGTTTTGCCTCGGGATAGCGCGCGATTGCGCAATACTGCAAAAATTCGCGCTTTACCGTAGAATTTGGCCCTGCCGACACCATGTATTAACGGTTTACAACTTATATACAATTATCTGGTCTACAATATTTAGTCACGCACACAGCCGGCGCGCCGCGCTTTATCGGAGAATCGAATGCTAAAAAATCTGCGAACTTCCACCTGGTTCCTGAGTGGAATACTACTTGGACTGTCGCTGGCGGTAGGCCACGGCGTTTACGCGCTGAAGGATGACGATAAAAAGATCCCGTTCGAGGATTTGCAGGCCTTCACCGAGGTCTTTTCGAAGGTCAAATCGGATTACGTCGAGGCGGTAGACGACAAGAAACTGATCGAGGACGCGATTCGCGGCATGCTCAACGGCCTCGATCCGCACTCGGCCTTTCTCAACACCAGCGAGTTCAGCGACCTGAAAATCGGCACTACTGGCCAGTTTGGCGGGCTCGGCATCGAGGTCGGCATGGAAAACGGCTTCGTCAAGGTAATTTCACCGATCGACGACACCCCGGCCTCGCGTGCCGGCATCCAGGCCAGCGATTTGATCATCAAACTCGACGACCGGTCGGTCAAGGGCATGACCCTGAACGAAGCGGTCAAGCTCATGCGCGGCCAGCCCAACACGGATATCGATCTGACGATCGTGCGCGAGGGCGAGCCCGCACCGCTGGTCATCAAGATCACGCGTGAAATCATCCGCGTGAAAAGCGTCAAGAATCGCATGCTCGAACCGGGTTACGGCTATGTCCGCATCACCAACTTCCAGTCGCGCACCACGACCGACCTGCTGAGGGCGATTTCTGACCTGCAAAAGGAAGCGAAGCTCAAGGGCATGGTGCTCGACCTGCGTAACAATCCGGGTGGCGTACTGAATGGCGCCGTCGGTGTTTCCGATGCATTCATCAACGACGGCCTGATCGTCTATACCGAGGGACGCGTGGACGATTCCAGCCATCGCTACCTGGCGACACCGGGCGACAGCTTAAACGGCGCGCCGCTGGTGGTGTTGATCAACGGCGGCTCCGCATCGGCTTCCGAAATCGTCGCGGGCGCGGTGCAGGATCACAAGCGCGGCATCATCATGGGCACCAAGTCGTTCGGCAAGGGTTCGGTGCAAACCATCCAGGAGTTACGCAACGGCTCGGCGGTGAAGTTGACCACGGCGCGCTATTTCACGCCCGGCGGACGCTCGATACAGGCCACCGGAATAGAGCCGGACATCAAGCTCAGTACCGTGAAATTATCGAAGAACGACCAGAAAGACCGTCAAACCTACTCCGAAAGCGATCTCGAGGGGCGACTCGCCAATCCGAACGGCGACGACTCGATCGGCGACGACGAGAAAGCAGCAGAAGACACACTGGCGGAGACCGATTTCCAGCTGTACGAGGCGCTTAACCTGCTGAAAGGCCTGACCATACTCAGCAGTATCAGCAAAGGGTAAACCGCGGCCCGATGCTTCGGCCCTTACTCGTCCTGCTGCTGTCTGCGCTTGCCTGCGACGCGAGCGCAGATCAGCGGCCGGTGCTTTCGCTGGTCATCGACGATCTGGGGTACTCCCTCGAACACGGCATGGCAGCCATCGATCTCGCCGGCGATCACACTTACGCGATCCTGCCAGGCGCCTCCTACAGCCAGAAGCTGGCCCATCATGCGCACGATCTGAACAAGGAAGTCATCCTGCATTTACCGATGCAATCGATCAGCTCCAGGGCCCCCCGGGAGCCGAACGCGCTTAACGAATCGATGGACGAGAACCAGCTAACCGCGAACGTCGAGTCGCTGCTGGCGAAGATTCCCTTTATTCGCGGTGTCAACAACCACATGGGCAGCCACCTCACCGAGTTCGATTTTTTCATGCGCCCGGTAATGGACAGCATTCGCGGTTACAACCCGAAGCTTTACTTTCTCGACAGCCGCACGTCACCGCGCAGCGTGGCCCACGCGCAGGCGCTGGATGCCGGGCTCAGGTCGATATCGCGCGACATATTTCTCGACCACGAGTTAAACACGACCTCGATTCGCCTGCAGTACGACATCTGGCTAACCAAGGCCCGCGAGCGGGGTTCCGCGATCGCCATCGGTCATCCGTACCCGGCCACCCTCGACATCCTGCGGGAAAACCTGGCCGAAACCAACGTCAAATTCAACTTCATGCGCGTGTCCAGGCTGATCGAAGAGCGCAGGGACAGGAATTTTGCGCAAAACTGGCAGGGCCAGATCCTGTCGCAGCAGCCCCGGATGCAGTGACTACAGCGGCGGCGGGCTGTAGCCGCCCATGATATTTTCGACCTGCTGCGCCAGCGCCAGCGCGATGTCTTCGCGCCAGGGCGCCGCCACTACCTGTACCCCGACCGGCAATCCTTCCGCGCTGGTGCCGGCGCGCACCGACACCCCCGGCCAGCCGAGCAGGTTATGGATCTGGACATATCCCCAGTCGTCGAAACTATCGGCGTGCGAAGCGCCATGTGGCCTGGCCACGGCAAACGAAGCAGGGCACAGGATCGCATCGTAATCAGCAAAAAATCCCAGCGCTCGACTGCGCGCGTCGTCGATCGCCTCGAGCAGGGCCGGATCGAGACGGTTGGCATTGGCCACCCCTGCCTCGGTCAGGTAGCCGCGCAGTTCCGCGCCGGTCTGCTCGGTGCCGTAGCGTTGCAGCAGCCGCAGGATAAAACCGGCGTTGGTCGCTTCGCGAAACTCGGTGGTCAGGTCCACCAGCTCGCGCGTCTCGGGCAACAGCTTTTGCTCCAGCCTGAAGCCCGCCGCACGCAGCGCCTGCGCGGTCGCCGTGACCACGCGCTGGATATCATCCGTCGGAGTGACGACGCCGTTATCGGCAAACCAGGCGACGCCTAAACCCGCCACGTCGACCGCCCCGGGATCGCCCATGATTGCCGGCACCACGGCGGGATCGCGGCCGTCGGGACCGCAGATCAACGGCAACGCCAACACGAGGTCTTCGACGTAACGGGCCATCGGTCCGATTTGCGTCAACGAATCCAGCGCGCCGCCGCCATAAGGCACGATATGGCCGCTGCGCGGGGTGCGGCCCGAGGTCGGCTTGATGCCTGTTATTCCGCACAGGTGCGCCGGTTCGCGGATGCTGCCGCCGGTATCAGACCCCAGCTCCAGCGCCGCGCCGCCGCTGGCGATGATCGCCGCCGCGCCGCCGCTGCTCCCTCCCGGGCTGCGCTCGAGATCGTAAGGATTGTTGGTGCGACCGTATATCAGGTTGTTGGTCTCGCCGCTGAAAGTCAGTTCCGGGGTATTGGTCTTGCCCAGCAGTACCGCGCCGGCGGCGCGCAGGCGGGCGACCACGGGGGCATCCTGCTGCGGGACGTAATCGCGGCGCCCGAGCGTGCCGCCGGTGGTCACGATGCCCTCGGTATCGAGCGAATCCTTGATCGTGATCGGCACGCCGTGTAGCGGCCCCCTGAACTGCTCGCGCGCGCCCAGCCGATCCAGCGCGTGGGCTTCCGCCAGGGCGCGCTCGGCAGCCAGCTGCACCACCGCGTTGATGCTCGGATTTACCCGTTCGATACGCTCGAGACAGGCTTCGACGATCGCGCTGGAGGTCAGGCTGCCCGCTCGGATCTGTCGCGCGATGCGACAGGCAGACCAGTAAATGGCTTCAGTCATGGCGCCGATTATCAGCGACTCAATCCTGATTATCCAGCCTTGATTTGGCGCTCGGGAAACGCACCGTAAACGCGACTCCGCGCGGCTCCAGCGGCTGTAGCACGAGTTTCGAGGAACGTTTACGGTTCCTGATTTCGAGCGCCCAGCGCGGCATCAGCGAGTCCCCGGAGTCGAGATGAGTGCTGGCTTCGTCGCGGCCCAGTCCAGATATCAGCTGCGGCTTACGCGCCGCGCGCCTGGCGACTTCGATGCTGACTATCGGTGCGGAGAAAGACCATTCGCCGCGCTTCGTTGGCGCGCTCGACGCGTCATCGACCCGGCACATCGATTTACCCATGCTATCGACGATATCGACCTCGGTAGAATGCAACTCGCCGTTGGCCAGCTTGATGCTAAACGCGAGCCGGTCTGCGCTGTTGTCGATATTTTCAAACTCGATCGAACCCTCGAAGCCGCGCACTATCTGGTCGACGAAGTACAGGCCGAGACCCTTGCCATGGTGTTCGCGAATGCGGCGGGATGAAAATCCAAGCTGGTAAATCTTGTCTTTTTCATCCTCCTTGATGCGCGGGCCGCGGTTGTAGACCTTGAGCTCGACATCACCGTCCCGCTGCGCCAGCGATATGGCGACCCGGCTGTACCGGTTCTTGTGCTCTTTCTGCTGCGAGTAAAACAACGCATTGTTGAGCAGGTTTTCGATCAGCAGCACCATGTGATTTTCCTTGCCGAGCATTTCGCTGTCGCTGCGCAGCCGGATACTGAACTTGTCATCGCCGTATTCGCCGCGCTTTGGCCAACCGTTGTTCAGCCCGAGCGCATCCGGATTTTCCGTTATCGGCAGCAGCGCGCGGCGCAGCGCCTGGCTCATCATGAAGGTCGGTTTATACGGCGTGACCTCGCTGGCGTTGTCGTTGAGCAGGGCCTGGAAATAGTGCTCCTCGCAGTCGTAAATCTGGTTGGTGACATGCAGCGCAATATTATCGGTTGTCGACAAATCCAGCAGGTCCCATAGATAAAGCAGGCTATCCGCCGCTTCCTGGTACTGCCGGCCGGCGTCTGCATCGCAGCCGAGTTGCGCCTGCCGCAACGCGGTTTGTGCCTTGTCGTAACTGATGACCCCGTTATGCCGCACCTCGGAGGCTATATTCCTGAAGTGCAGGAACTTCTCGTCGTACTCGATATATTCCAGCAGTCGCTCGCTGATGAACATCTTCAACTTGTCGGCATGATCTGAATATGTGCGCGCGCGCGTTCCCAGCTCGCGTTTCGAGTCGAACAGTTCGCTGATCTGCGCCCGGTGCTGCCTGAGCTGCTCGCGGCAACGCCGGCTGGCGTTGACGAAACGCCAGACATCGAAGCATACCAGCAGCAATAGCGCGGCGCCGCCGACCAGCAGGCTTTCCTGCCTCTGCAGGGCGGCAGGCAGCCGCTCCACGGGCAGCAGGCCGGCATTGGCGAGCGCAAACTGCCAGCCGATCAGCGCAATCGCCCCCAGCGTACTGAGCCAGGGATAGTGGATGCGTGTCGGTTTCACCTTGACTTGCCGCCGGGCGGACTCCACAGGTAGGCGCCTTCATCGCCGAAGGTAACGATACCCTCGCCTTTGCTGCACAGCGCGGTAAAGCGGCCTTCGCCGTCCTCGACGGCGTCGAAAGCGCGGCGCAGGGTCTTGATGTGCTGGCGGTAACTGGCGTAGGAAAACTTTTCCGGATCCAGGTCCAGCCGTTCGGCAACCTGCCCGGCGGTCAACGGCCGTGGCGAGGATTCCACCAGTTCGCGCAGCAATTTGCGCGGCGTCGGCGCCAGCGGTCGCCTGGCGTTGCTCGGATTCATCAGGCGCTGCCCCTTCCAGTAAACATTCCAGGTGTTCAGGTCGATGGTCAGCTCGCCGCTATTGACCACGTTGATGGTATCAGACAGATCGGTATCGATCGACGCCTGCCTCAGCACCGCCTTGATGCGCCAGCATAACACCTGTTCGACATTGGGCTGGTGCTTGGCGATGAAGTCGGTTGCCGAAAACTGCTCCAGCGCGGCGCGTTCGATCTCGGTGCCACTGTGTTCCGACAGGTAAATGATCGGCAGGCGCGGCCACTTCTTGCGCAACGCGTTGGAAACGGAAAATCCCGCCTGGTCGTTACCGTTCATGCGCGCGTCGAGCAGCGCCACGTCGGGCGGCGAATCCTTGTCGGTCAGCGCGATTTTCTGCCGCGCGGCCTCCGCAAAATTCAATATCGTCAGCGTATTCGGCTTGCCGTCGAAGTTTTCCTGCTCCAGCACCGGGGTAAATTTCTTGATCCAGTGCGATTGATCCTCAACCCAGAAAATCGCCGCCATCAGTACGCCAGAAGTTGCTTGTTAACCATAGATTCTCGGTATGCCGGGGCTTCGCTGCGCCACCGCGAAATGTGAAATATTTCTAAATAAAACAGGTATTTGCAGAAAATTTTAGCCTTTTTTCCGGGTTTTTCACCGATTTTTCACAGCGCCTGCCTAGAGTCGTCTTACATTTAGTCAAACCGAGGTTTTTTCCATGTTTATAGAATTACTCAGAGTCTGTTCGACTGTATCAGTCCTTTCAGTGATTATTTGGCATAGCGGAATTATCGCAAAGCGGTATGGCTGGAACATCGGTAAAAGGGCTTTTTTCCTTCAATACACGTCGTTCGTAAAAAGCACCAATAGTGATATTTATCCCTTTTAGATTGCCGACATAAGTCTCGCTTTCCCAGGAAAGGCATCTATCCTCTATTATTCACAACCACTAACTAGTTTAGGAAGATCACCATGAACAGTCTTTACTTTTTGCCAGAAATGCCTGGTGTTTCGGTCGCAGTCTTGATAGCTGTGAGCATGGTTTTCCTGTTTTTCGCCAGGGAGCCGGTGCACAAAATGTTTCAGGCCTTTTCCGACGCCACTGCAGGAGGACTGAGAAAACTGGCCGATTGGACAAAAAATGCGGCCCAGACCATGCGTGAGAAGGACAGAAAAGTCTTGCTCGAATCCGGGGTCGCGAAAATTCAGGGCGAAATACTCCAGGAATTCTCAAAAATTGATATGGCTAATACCAAGAGCCTGGCCGGGTATCCCAAATTACAGTTAAAACTCGATGACAGCATCAGTCAAATTGAGCGTGATTATAAAGAGTGTGGGCAGGTCACGCCGGAAGCGCCGGGCTGGAGTGAAGTTATAGAGAGTATCGGCAGGGCCCAGGGTTCGACCTCCGACCGGATTATCGAAAACATGTTGTCTGAAATTCACAAATCGGCGATCGACGGGGAAAAGAAAGCGCTGTCTGAATTTCGCGACGTTGCGGCAAAACGCCACAAGATTCTAGGCTCGATGGCGCCGGTCTGGAAGCGTGTTGAAAAACTGGGCAAAGAAATCAATAGCCAGGTCGAAAAGGTTATGGAAAACGGCCGTAATATTGAAAAATACATGGCCCGCTATGAGAAAATTTCCGCCGCAGAACCCGAATCGATAGATATGCTTTCCTCGAAGGTAACCAAGCTGTTTATCATCTCATTGATTGTCATATTCGTTGGCCTGGTCGGCGCCTTTATCAACTTTAACCTGATTGCCCTGCCCATGTCCGAGCTGGTGCCCGCCGGGGTGCGCGTCGCCGGGATGGCGGTTTCGGAAGTCTCTGCACTGGTGATCGTCGCTCTCGAACTGGTATTGGGGATATTCATGTTTGAAGCAATCGGGGTTACCCATACCTTTCCTCAAATTTCCAGCATGACTCGAGGCAAGCGCAAGATCATTTTGTTTGGCTGCCTGCTTGGACTCCTGTTCCTGTCTACGGTCGAGGCCTCGCTTGCGGTCCTGCGCGAAAACCTGGCCGAGGCCAAGACCGCGCTGGATATCAGTCTGGCCGGGGAATCGGCGGCAACTGTAGATAAAGTCAACTCGAAAATTACCCTGATCGGACAGGCACTGCTGGGATTTGTATTACCCTGGATACTGGCGGTAATCGCGATACCACTGGAAATGTTCATCGAGGCCAGCCAGCACGCCTTTGCAAAAATGTATACCTTGTTGATCACTCTGCTGTGCCATCTGGCTAACGCGATCGCGTTTTTGATAGAAGGATTTTTTAATATCCTGGTGCACCTGTTTGACATCTACATCATTATCCCGACGCAGATTTCCAACCTGTTTACCGGGAAGCAAGTTAGCGCAGGCTAGACAGAGGAAATATCATGAGAACGAAAATCAAGCCCGTCCTGCTTGCGGTATCGATGGCCATGGTCGTTTCGGCCTGTACCGATAGCAAGAAATACGAAACATCGTACTGTGCGCTGATGGATATATCCGGCACCTACGCCGGTGAGAAAGCGAGCGTGGTCAATATCATCAAGGCCGGCATAGTGCCCGAAATGATTCCCGGCGACAGCCTGTTCTTTGTCAAGATCGACAGCAACAGTTATGCAGAAGAAAATCTGGTAACCAAGATGACCCTGGATTACAGGCCAACAAAGGCGAATAGTCAAAAACTGGCGGTCGCACAAGTGCTGGACGATTATGGCAGGGGTAATGACAGGTCGAAACTGACCGATATCAGTGGCGCATTAATGCTTTGCTCCGACTACCTGAAAGCGACTCAATCCGGCACCAAGGTGATGTTTGTTTTTAGCGATATGAAAGAGGAACTGCCTTCAGGCGTGGTGCGCAATTTTGCCGATGACGAATTCGAAGGAATCGACATCGTCGCGATGAATGTTATCAAACTCAACAAGGACAGTTCCAATCCGGAGGTCTATCGCGCGCGTCTAAAAGCCTGGAACGAGCGAATCATCGATTCGGGCGCAAGAAGCTGGAACACATTGATTGACGCAACCAAGATTCAGGAATTTATCTATAACGTTAAATAACGGTCTCGCCACATTGATGGGCTGGCAAAAAAATCTTCATTCTTCCTCTTATTCTACCCCGCGAAAGCGGGGTTTTTTTTGATGAAATCCTGCGAAGCGATTCGCAAAGGCGAAGATAGCGCCGCGCGCACGCTGTCGTCTTCGGCGTTGACGCGGTTCTTATCTCCTCGCTGGTCCTGGTCATCGCCATTTTCGACGGCCTGATCAACCCCCGGCTGATCGCGATGCCGATATCGGAAATGGTTGGCGCCACCAGGCGCGGCAGCCGACATACCGACATTACCGGCGGCATGCTGCAGGCCAGCGAGTACCTCGAGGAAACCGCCGCCGGCGAAAAATACGTGCCGATCTTTTCCGACCTCGAAGAAGACTTGCAGCAGGGACAAATCCGTGACTTCCCGATCTCGCTGCCCGACATCCACGTCGTCGCGCGCAACGTCACCAGGCCGCGCAGCGACAACATCGACCCGCGCGACTACATGGAGCGCCTCGATCTCCGGGAGAAACGGATTTACCAGGCCGGTCTGTCTCCATTTCATGCTCTTTTCACCTCCGCTTCGGCGGTTTTTATTGTGGGTGCCATTATGCTATTCCGGGGGTACCGTATTCCGGTGCAATATCATTAATAGTTGTTTATTGAAACTCCTTCCTTAGTATCTCGTCGCAATGCCGCCTGGAACCCCAGAAACAGGAATGTCATTGAATTTCATCAATTCGCTCGGGCCTGGCAGGCGGCAGACCGCCAGTAACATTAATCGAGAGGAATAACAAAATGAAACTCTACTTCAGGAAACTCGGGTTTATCTCAACATGGGTAGCAATCGTGACAGTCGGCGTTCAGAGTAATGTATGGGCTGGTAACAACCAGTTCGAGAGAATTTTCATTTTCGGTGACAGCCTGTCCGATCCCGGCAATGTCTATGCACTGCTCAGGGCTACCTTGCCCCCGCCTTACACTTCTCAACCGCCATATGAGGTAATACCATCGAAACCCTACGATATCGATGGCTTCCAGTTTTCCGACGGCAAAACCTGGGCGCAGTGGTTTGCCCGACACCTGGAAATGAAAAAGTCCGGGCAGGCCGCTCTAAACGACCCTGGCGTCAACGGCAACTATGCATTTGGTGGAGCCCGGTTAAGGTCACTCGATCCAAACGATCCTACTTCGGCGACCAGCCAGTTAAATCGCTTCCTGGGCGATTACGGCGGTCTTGTCGATCCGCAAGCACTTTACGTCATCCAGTTCGGCGGTAACGATGTTCGCGATGCGCTCGGGATCCTGTTGTTAACCGGAGACATCGAGGCCGCGGGAAACGTCGTCAAGTCGGCGGTCGAAACCGAGGTCGGAATGATATTCCAGCTATACCAGCTTGGTGCGCGCCATTTCCTGGTAGCAAATGTTCCGAACATCTCGGTCACACCGGCGGTAAAAATGTTCGGATCGCAGGGGATACTTGCCGCCAACCTGTTAGTCGGAGAATATAACAATGGCCTCGGGGGCGGTCTTCAAAGCCTGCAGGGCTTGCACGGGATATCGATTAATCAGCTCGACCTGCACGCGATAGTCACTGCGATCGTGGACGATCCGAAGAGTTTCGGAATTGGCAATACCGAGGCGCCGTGCCTGATGTTCATGATCGAGACCGGCGCAATCTGTAGTAAATCCAACAAGTATCTTTTCTGGGACGGTATTCATCCAACCGCCCGGGTTCACAAGATCGTCAGCGAGCACGCGGCCAGGATTTACGACTGAGGTTATAGCCGATTCGTCGCAATCAAACGAAGTCCTTCAGTTGCCCCGCCCCGGCGGGGTTTTTTCGCACACTGTCAAACCAGCGGGCACACTCTGACCAGGCCAGAAGCCCGCATCAAAGAATCCGTCTCCCGAACGCAGCCGCGGCCCGCAGAAAAGTAACACGCCGTTGTTTACTGCATGGCGGCGCAGGTGGTAGCTTTGCCTTTTTGTCCGGAGCGAATGAAACGTGTTTTATAAAACAAACGAACCCCATGGCCTGCCGCATAACCCGTTTAAGAGTTGCGTGGTGCCCCGTCCCATCGCCTGGGTGAGTTCCGTGCATCCCGACGGCGACGTCAATCTCGCGCCTTACAGCTTTTTCAACGCGATCACGAGCGATCCGCCGATGGTGATGATTTCGTTCAACGGCTATCACCAGCACGGCGGCGAGAAGGATACCCTTTACAATATCAAGACCAGCCGCGAGTTTGTCGTCAACATGGTGCCGCTGGCGCTCAGGGAAGCGATGAACGTCACCACCGCCCCGGTCGCGCATGATGTCGACGAACTGCAGCTGGCGGGACTGACCACGGAGGACTCGGTACTGGTCAAGCCGCCGCGTGTCGCCGAGGCGCCGATACACCTCGAATGCGAGCTTTACCAGGAAATCAGCCTGCCCTGCACGCTCAGGGACAGCATCAACACGATGGTCATCGGCAGCGTGCTCGGGGTACATATCAGGGACGAGGTTTTAACCGACGGCATGATCGACCTGGCGAAGATCAACCCGCTGTCGCGGCTGGGCTACCTGCAATACACCTCGGTCGATACGGTATTCGAAATGGAGCGCCCTAAGGGCTGACTAGACCTGGATTTCACCGTCACCGCCAGTGGCGAGCGATTGCTGAAACTCGACCGGCACACCGGCGGAATAACTGGCCAGGCCGTTGTCGAGAAAATGATCCCGCATCGGTTTGCCGTTGCCGACCAGGGCGCGCATCTCCGACTGCGGCGTCGATTTTTGCACCTCGGGCCAGTGACCCGGCTGGGGCTCCGCGCCCTCGGCCGCAATCTCGAGCGGGTCGTCTTCGCTGATTGCCGGGGTCTTTTCCAGATCCATGAACTGCCAGGTCGCTTCCAGCGGAATGTTGTTATGCGGATCGTAAAAATAAATCGACCAGAAAATACCGTGGTCGACCGCGCCTTCGACCTCGATGCCGGCGGCCTCGACGCGATCCTTGAGCGCGAACAGGGCTTCCCGGGATTCGACCGTGAAAGAAACGTGATCGAAGCCCAGCGGCAGGCTGGTGCGATCGCCGGGGAACTTGCGGTTCATCACCGTCGCGCCGTCATATTCGAAGAACGCGATGTGGGTGGCGCCGTCGGCAAGCTGGAAAAAATAGTGCCGATAGCCATCGTGGCCGATGCCCGCGCTGAGTTTCATGCCCAGCAGGTCGCGGTAAAAGCGGATCGTGGTCACCATGTCATCGGTGATGAAAGCGAGATGATTTATGCCCTGCAACTTCATGATAATGTTACCTTTTTATTCAACGGTTACCGACTTGGCCAGGTTTCTCGGCTGGTCGACATCGGTGCCACGCAATACCGCCACGTGGTAGCTCAACAACTGTAGCGGAATCGTCGACAGGATCGGCGTGACGTAGCGCGTATCGCAATCCATTTCCACCACGACGTCGTCGGCGTCGGTTTCCAGCTCGGCGCCGCGGTGTGCAAAGACGTAGAGCTTGCCGCCCCGCGCCTTGACTTCCTGCATGTTGGAATGCAGCTTCTCCAGCAATTCGTCATTCGGCGCGACCACGATTACCGGCATTTCGGCATCCACCAGCGCCAGCGGTCCATGCTTGAGCTCCCCGGCCGGATAAGCCTCGGCATGGATGTAGGAGATTTCCTTGAGCTTTAGCGCACCCTCCATCGCGATAGGGTAATGTTCGCCGCGTCCGAGAAACAGCGCGTGCTGTTTGTTGACGAAAGCCTCGGCAATATCCTCGATCAGGGGCTCGAGCCGCATCAGCTTGTCGACCAGTCCCGGCAGGGAGTTCAGCTCGGCTACTATCGCGGCGATTACATCGTCATCGAGCCGCTGCAGGCGCTTGCCCAGCGCCGCCGCCAGCAGCAACATCGACACTAGCTGCGTGGTAAACGCCTTGGTCGACGCGACGCCGATTTCGGGGCCGGCGCGGGTCATCAACACCAGCTTCGATTCGCGCACCAGCGACGACTCGGGCACGTTGCAGATACTCAGGCTGCCGCAGTAGTTTGCCGATTTCAGGTTGCGCAGCGCCGAAAGGGTGTCCGCGGTCTCGCCCGACTGCGACAGGGTTACGAACAGCGTATTGGGAAGTACCACCGACTTACGATAGCGAAACTCGCTCGCCACCTCGACCTGGCAGGGCAGATCTAGCAGTGCTTCGATCCAGTATTTCGCGACCAGTCCGGCGTGATAACTGGTGCCACAGGCGATAATCTGGATGTTTTCGACTCGCGCGAAGATGGCATCCGCATCGAAACCAAAAATATTTTCGAGCACCGCCGTATCGCTGATGCGCCCCTCCAGGCATTCCGAAATCGCCCGTACCTGTTCGTGGATTTCCTTTTGCATATAGTGCCGATATCCGCCCTTGCTGGCGGAATCGGCGGTGAGTTCGCTGACCTTGATGTCGGACTGTTTGCTGTTGCCACTGGCGTCGAAGAGCGCAAAGTCGTCACCGCTCAGTACGACATAATCGCCATCATCGAGATAGACGAAGCGATTGGTCACCGGCAGCAGTGCCGATACGTCCGAGGCAATGAAATTTTCGCGGATACCCACGCCGACCACCAGCGGCGGGCCACGACGACAGGCGACCAGCGTGTGCGGATCGTCGGTCACGATGATACCGAGCGCGAACGCGCCCTCGAGTTCGTCCACGGCCTTTTTGACCGCCGCGAACAGGTCGCCATCGAAGTAGCTTTCTACCAGGTGGGCAACGACCTCGCTGTCGGTTTCGGAACTGAACTCGTAGCCCTGCGCGAGCAGGCGTTCGCGAATCGGTTTGTAGTTTTCGATGATGCCGTTGTGCACGACGGCGATACGCTCGTTGGAAAAATGCGGGTGTGCGTTGGTCTCCGACGGCTCGCCGTGGGTCGCCCAGCGCGTGTGCGCGATGCCGATGTGCCCGGGCTGGTCCGCCGACATCCTCGCTTCGAGTTCGCGGACCTTGCCGAGCGCGCGAAACCGTTCCAGCTTTGCGCCATCGATCAACGCGATGCCGGCGGAGTCGTAGCCGCGGTACTCGAGCCGATACAAACCCTCGAGCAGTATCGAACTCACGTCGCGATGCGCCAGCGCGCCCACTATTCCACACATGACTCAGGTGTCCTTCTTGACAGGTTTAGACCAGGCGTCAATAGTAACCTGTTTGGCGCGCGAAATGGTCAGTTTGTCAGCCGGCGCATTCTTCGTAATCGTCGAGCCGGCGCCGATCGTGGCGTTGCGTCCGACCCGCACCGGCGCCACCAGCTGGGTATCGGAACCGATAAAAACCCCGTCCTCGATTACCGTCCTGAACTTGTTGACGCCGTCGTAGTTACAGGTAATGGTGCCGGCGCCGATGTTGACGTCGCCGCCCATCTCGGTATCGCCGATATAACTCAAATGGCTGACCTTGCTGCCTTTACCGATTCGCGACTTCTTGGTTTCGACGAAGTTACCGATTTTAACCGAGTCGTCGAGCTCGGTGCCCGCACGGATTCGCGCGAAAGGCCCGATACTGACCCCGCGCCCGATCACCGCCTCGTCGATCCAGGTCATCGGATGAATAACGCTGTCGTCGGCAATGCTGGCGTTACGGATTACGCAATTGGCGCCGATGCGCACGTTGTTTCCGAGCGACACCGTGCCCTCGAAAACGCAGTTGACGTCGATTTCTACGTCGTGCCCGACATCGATTTCGCCGCGGATATCGACACGCGCGGGGTCGAACAGCTTGACCCCCCGGGACATCAACGCCTCGGCCTGGCGCGCCCGGTAAAGGGTTTCGACCGCGGCCAGCTGCTGCTGGTTGTTAACGCCGCTCACCTCGCTGGCCTGGTCACAGATGACGGCGCTGACGCGGTTGCCCGAGTCTACCGCCAGCCTGACCAAGTCGGTCAGGTAGTATTCGCCCTGGGCGTTGTCGTTATCGAGCGCAGACAACAGCCCCTGCAACCGATCTCCCTTGATCAGCATGACGCCGGAGTTGCATTCGCCGATGCTTGCCTGGTCGTCGTCGGCATCCTTTTGTTCGACGATGGCGATTACGTCGCGATGCTCGTCACGCACGATGCGGCCATAGCCGAACGCGCTTTGGGGGCGGAAGCTCAGCACGCAAACTGCGGCTTCCTTACCCTGCTCGACCATTCGCGCCAGGGTCTCGGCGCGAATCAACGGCACGTCGCCCACCAGCACCATCACATCGTTGCCGGCGCTGATGGCGCCCAGGCATTGCTGCACCGCGTGCCCGGTACCGAGCTGTTCGAGTTGCTCGACGAATTGCAAATCCTGCCCCTGCATGGCGTTTCGAACCTGTTCGGCGCCGTGCCCGACGACGACGATAATCTGCTCGGGCTCGAGCGCACGGCTGGCGTCGACGACATGCTGCAAAAGCGGCTTACCGGCGAGTTGGTGGATCATTTTGGGACGCGACGATTTCATACGCGTGCCCTGACCCGCGGCGAGGATGACGATACTCAGAGGCATAGATGGATTCTAGAATAAAATCAGCGGCTTATTGTAATGCAGTGCAGCCGGTACGTCATGCTTCGAGGTTAATTGCCCGGGGGAGGTTCGCGCGGAGGCGCGGAGACCGCGGGGGAAGGCTGTTGGGGATCGCGCCTGGTTGGGGCGAGATTGCGGATAGCGCCTGCGGCGCTTCCGGGATGACAAGGCAATAAAATGGCGGATTCGCCATCCGATCCTGCGGTGGATGACGATCGCGCTGGTTGGCAGAGCTGTGATCCCGCGGCTCGATCGGGTCGCGGTGTGACAGATATAAGTTGAGTATTGTGTCCCCGTAATTATGATCGGGGAAGGGAATTGGGATGGTCGGGGCTGGATCCCGGATATTTACTGGCGCAAATTCCGGGTGGTAGCATCTGGTTGGGGCTGGATCCCGGATATTTACTGGCGCAAATTCCGGGTGGTAGCGTCTGGTTGGGGCTGGATCCCGGATATTTACTGGCGCAAATTCCGGGTGGTAGCATCTGGTTGGGGCTGGATCCCGGATATTTACTGGCGCAAATTCCGGGTGGTAGCGTCTGGTTGGGGCTGGATCCCGGATAGCGCCTGCGGCGCTTCCGGGATGACAAGGCAATAAAGAGGGGGCTTAGCCCCCTTTTTATTGCCTTGTCACTTTTTACGCCATTTCTTGATGGCCTGGATCTGTGCGGCGGCGGCAGCGAGTTCCGCTTTCGCCTTGGCCACGTCGAGGTCAGACTGCTGGTCGGAAAGCGCGGCCTCGGCGCGTTTTTGCGCCTCCAGCGCGGCCGCCTCGTCGAGGTCATGCGCGCGGATCGCGCTGTCCGACAACACCGTCACGAGGTGGGGTTGCACTTCCAGGATGCCGCCGGAGATAAAGAAAAACTCTTCCTTGCCGCCACCCATATCGAGCCGCACCTCGCCCGGCTTCAACGGCGAAATCAACGGCGTGTGGCGCGGCGCGATGCCGACTTCACCCATCACCGCCGGCGCGAACACCATCTCCGCCTCGCCGGAAAAGATTTGCTCCTCGGCGCTGACGATCTCTACCCGGATTGTGCTCATTGGCCTACCTTACAGGTTCTTGGCGCGTTCGGCGACTTCTTCGATACCGCCGACCATGTAAAAGGCCTGCTCGGGATACTGGTCCATTTCGCCGTTCAGAATCTGCTTGAAGCTTGAAATAGTATCCTTTACCGATACGTACTTGCCGGGCGAACCGGTGAATACCTCAGCGACGAAGAACGGCTGCGACAGGAAGCGCTGGATTTTACGCGCGCGGCTGACCGCGAGCTTGTCTTCCTCGGAAAGCTCGTCCATCCCGAGAATCGCAATAATGTCCTTCAGTTCCTTGTAGCGCTGCAGGGTACCCTGCACGCCACGCGCGGTGTCGTAGTGCTCGTTGCCGACCACGTTGGGATCGAGAATCCGCGAAGTCGAATCGAGCGGGTCCACCGCCGGGTAAATTCCCAGTTCGGCAACCTGGCGCGACAATACCAGCGTCGCGTCGAGGTGCGCAAAGGTGGTCGCCGGCGACGGGTCGGTCAAATCGTCCGCCGGTACGTATACCGCCTGGAACGACGTGATCGAGCCGGTCTTGGTCGAGGTAATGCGCTCCTGCAGCACACCCATCTCGAGCGCCAGCGTCGGCTGGTAACCTACCGCCGACGGCATGCGTCCGAGTAGCGCCGATACCTCGGTGCCGGCCAGCGTATAACGGTAGATATTGTCGACGAACATCAATACGTCGCGACCTTCGTCGCGGAAGTATTCCGCCATCGTCAGACCCGACAGCGCGACGCGCAGGCGGTTGCCGGGCGGCTCGTTCATCTGCCCGTAAACCAGCGCCACCTTGTCGATAACGCCGCCGTCGGTCATTTCGTGGTAAAAGTCGTTGCCCTCGCGG
>JAOTUD010000194.1 GCA_029864065.1 Gammaproteobacteria bacterium
GGATTTGATCGAAATTCCGAGTATCGCGGCGATGACGAAGTGGCTCAGCCTGGCGCGCAGGATTCCCGAGCTGTAATTGACCACCGAGTGCGGAAACCCGGGGAACACACGCATCGCGAACAGCGTGTACAGGTTTTCCTGGGCACGTAGCAAACGGTAGCTGCGCGATTTTCTGATTTTATCGACCCATTCCTCGGTCAGGTACTCGGAGAAATAATACGCTCCGAGCCCGCCGAGCGTACCGCCGGCGGCGAGAATGAACGTCGCGACTGGCGGCGGGTAGAGCGGCGCCGCGATCCACAGAAACACCGAACCTGCCAAGGCGAAGGTAAACAGCACCGACTGCGCCAGGATCAGAACCACGATCAACCACCAGTATTGCGTGTAACCACGCGCCAACTCGAGAATCAGCCGTACATCGAGCCACCCGGAAACCTGCATATAGAATCCGAGCGCAATCAATAGCGCGAGCAGCAGCAGCCGGGTGCGGTGCCGCTGGATCAACACATGTCCTGTTTGGCAGGCATTACACCGACATGACCCGCTACTCGAGATCCATGATGCTTGCCCGAGCCCAGTTCGCATGCTGCAGCAGCCAGTCGTCTTCCTTGACGAGGCGCAACTCGAATCTGTATATGCGGGCGCGCAACGCGGCAAGCGTGTCGAGGTCGCTAATGACGCTGCCAGCCATCGCGACGTGCAATTTTACCGTCGCCTGGTTTTGTGCCAGTAACTCGATTGCCTCGATCCGCGTGAATAAATGAATGTTCTTATGCCTGAAGAAATACGCGCGCAGCAGGCCGGCAAGCTGTTCCCTGTTGTAACCTTTGGCGTCGAGATAGCCGCGATGCACCATGTCCTTCAAGTCGTCGGCGCTGCGGTTTTCCGCGGCAGCCACCCCCGCCTCGACGAATTCGCGGATTTCGTCCTGCGCCGATCCCGGCTCGTCGCTGCAGGCCAGCAACACGGTTCCTGCCCATAGCAACAGCAGCACGCGGGCCATCGGTTTCAGCAGCACGAACCTTCAGCCATCGTAGCGTGGCGGCGCAACCTTGAGGACTTCCTCGATCGTGGTCATGCCGCGCGCGACTTTCTGCGCGCCCGCCAGGTTCAGCGGTTTCATGCCCTGCTTGATAGCCGCCTTGCGAAACTTGACCAGGTCGAAATTATCGGACACCTCCCGCTTCAGGCTGTCGCCGAGCGGCATCATTTCGTAGATGCCGACGCGGCCGATAAAACCCGTCTGCCGGCACTCCAGACACCCGTCGGCGGCGGCGATTTTTTCGGGTGGTGAAGTCGACCAGGGCTTGATCAGGGCTTTCCAGTCGAGCAGGTCGAAGCTGGTCTCATGCTTGCAATGCGGGCACAGGGTGCGCACCAGCCGCTGGGCAACTACGCCGATCAGGGTCGCGGAAATCAGGTAGGGCGGGACCCCGATCTCGGTAAGTCGCGCGATCGCGGATGGCGCATCGTTGGTGTGCAGGGTCGATAACACCAGGTGTCCGGTAAGCGCGGCCTGCACCGCCATTTCCGCGGTTTCACGGTCGCGAATTTCACCGATCATTATGATGTCCGGGTCCTGGCGCAGCAGCGTTTTGACCCCGCTGGCGAAATCCAGGTCGATATTGTGCTGCACCTGCATCTGGTTGAAGCTCGGCTCCACCAGCTCGATCGGGTCCTCGATGGTGCAGACGTTCACCTCCGGGGTCGCCAGCTGCTTGAGGCTGGTGTAGAGGGTCGTCGTTTTTCCCGACCCCGTCGGCCCGGTCACCAGGATGATGCCGTAGGGCCGCGTAATCATCTCGTTCCAGACATCGGATTCGGTTTTTTCGAGCCCCAGCGCTGCGAAATTCTTGACTAGCACCTCCGGATCGAAGATCCGCAGCACCAGTTTTTCGCCGAAGGCGGTCGGCATGCTCGACAGTCGCAGCTCGATTTCCGCGCCATCCGGCGACAGGGTTTTGATTCTGCCGTCCTGGGGTTTGCGCTTTTCGGCGACATCGAGACGCCCCATGATCTTGATTCGGCTGATCACCGCGGCGGTGATGTTGGCGGGTATCTCGTAGACCTGGTGCATGACGCCGTCGATGCGAAACCGCACGTTGCCCTGCGAGCGGCGAGGTTCGATGTGTATATCGCTGGCGCGCTGGCTGAAGGCATATTGCAACAACCAGTCGACGATACTGACGATATGCTGGTCCTCGGCGTCTACCTTGCCGGTCTTACCCAGCTCGATCAATTGCTCCAGGTTCTGAAAATTGCCGGGCATATCCGCGGCGGACTTGTTGCCGGCACCCTCCATCGCCTTGCTGACGCTGTAAAACTCGACCAGGTAGTTCTTGAGCTCTCGTGGATTGGCGAGCACTGTGTTGATCGGTTTCCTGACGATGCGATCCAGTTCCTCGACCCACTCCAGGTTGTACGGATCGGTTATGGCGACCACGATTTCGCTATCGGTCACCTTGACGGGCAATATATTGAAACGCGATGCATAGGCGTAGGACATGATCGAGGTGCAGGCGGTGACATCCATTTTAAGCGGGTCGAAATGGTATCGTTGCTGCCCGGATTGCTCGGCCAGCCAGTCGGTTAGCATATCGAGGGAGAGCAGCTGCTGCGGCTGAGACTTGTTGCTCCACTGCCGGCTGGCAATGATTTCGAGCGGGTGCAGGGTTTTCCTGTCCTTGGCGGAGACCAGCGAGGTAATCATGCTGGCCTTGTCCTGCTCGACGATATCCTGCAATACCAGCTGTTCGAGTATCCCTTCCAGGCTACAGACGAGTTTAGTCACGGGTTAATTCTGGCATAGTTCTTTCCTGCATATTAGCAGGATTTCACCTGCTTGCATGGGCGATTATTGAGAAGTGGTTAACTGCGGTTGCCAGTTTTGAATAAACTGCTCGATCATATCGCGCGTCACGGGCCCCACCTGCCGCGCCACCACGTCACCCTGCGGGGATACCAGGAAGGTGGTCGGCAATCCCGGAATCAGCCCCAGCTCCGATTGCTGGGCAGGTTTCGACGTAAAAATCGGATAAGTAATGAAGTAATCCTCGAGAAAGTCCTGCAACCGCTGTTTGCCGATCAGTTCGTTATTGATGCCGAGAACCATCGCGTCGTTATCGACGTGGGCATCGTGAAACGATTGCAGCTCGGGCATTTCGATGATGCAGGGCGGGCACCAGGTCGCCCAGTAGTTGACCACCAGCCACTTGCCCTGGTAACTGCTGATATTGACCCTGTTGCCATGGATATCCTGCAGCGGCATATCGACCGCGCTGGCCGTGAGCGGTATCGCCAGCATAACCAGCAGCATGGATAAGTATCGTTTCATAATCTAGTGTTCGCCATACCCGTTTTAGGAGAGTATTTATTAATTTTAGTTCAAAAGTTTAGTTTTAACCGTCAGGTTGACAGCCCGCATCCAGCGGGCGCCCGCGAGTTTCGGCGATCCCGCTCCCGGACTACTCGGGGGATGGATAAATCCAAAAAAAAGCCCGCGTAGCGCGGGCTTTTTTCGGTTTTCGAGTAGTACTTACTGCGCCAGGTATTGCAGGTCCGACGCCTCGGTTACGCCAATCGTCCAGGCACCACGATTACGGGCGTGCTCGATTGCCGCGGCGCGCTCGGGTCCCTTGGCTTTCGGAATGTAGAAATACTGGCCCGGATAAATCAGGTCGGCATCCTTGATCTGGCCGGAGTTGGTCTTGTAGATCAGCGGCCACATGTAGGGATCACCATAAATCGTATTCTGACCGGATATGGACCACAGGCTATCGCCGCTCACCACCAGGTATCCGCCGAGGTAAGGAGAGGTGTCGGCCATTTCGGTACTTGCGGGCTCCTCGGTCATCTCGACTGCCATGGGTTCGCTACTCTGCAACGCAGCGATTGCTTCCGCGGCGGCATCCTCGGCCTTGTTGGCCAGGATCTTGGCGCGGACGTTTTGACAATCGGCGGCAGCTTGCTCTGCTTCCTCGATTATCTTCGCGTTTTCTTCCCATTCGGCGCCCAGGTTTCTGGCGCGCGCGTTTTTCAGCTTGGCGGCGTAGATCGCGTTGCGAACTTCAGGGGTTGCGCCCTGACATTCTTCTTCCGCGGCCATTTCGGTTTCCATATCGTCGCTGGTCGAGCTTTGCTGACAGCCGACGATCATGCCTGAGGTCAGAACGGCGATGGCCGCGACCTTAAGGAGTTCTGTTGGTTTCATCTATTGTTTTCTCCGAGAACTTTTAAGAATTAGTAGCTTCGTGATTTTGGTAGCCCATTTTGCCAAGAAGACTACATTGATCAACCCTTTAGAGCAAGTTTTTAATGTAAATATTACTCATTTAGCCGTGATTATAGCCCAGATTTTAACCTTTTCACGGATGCCCGGGAAAGGTCTTGTCCGAGACCTCGATTGATTGCCTGGATAACGCTATTGATAAAGCAGCGGCGATATTGTACAACATCGCCAATTCGGTCGCCAGAGGCCCGGGTATGAATAATCCCAAGCTCGTCATGTACCATAATCCCAGATGCAGCAAATCTCGCGAAACGCTGCAACTACTGGAGGAAAGGGACTTACACCCGGAAATCATCGACTATCTCGATGAGCCGCCCTCGCCGCAGGAATTGCAGAATATCATCGGTATGCTGGGCGTTAGCGCCCGAGATCTGCTGCGCACAACCGAGCCGGTCTACAGGGATGCCGATCTCGATGACGACAGCCTGACCGACGACGAGATTATCGAAGCGATTTGCGAGTATCCTGCCCTGCTGCAGCGTCCCATCGTAGTTTCGGGGGACAAGGCCGTAATTGGCCGCCCGCCAGTCAAGGTTCTGGATATCGTTGCATAAAATCCTGATTGTTTATTACAGCCGGCACGGCAGCGTCGCGCGCATGGCCGAACAGATTAGCCTCGGAGTCGATTCCAACGAGGCCTGCGAAGCGGTGTTGCGCAGTTTACCGTCGGTTTCTGCGGACAGCGAACAAAGCATCGCGTCGGTTCCGCAGGCAGGCGTTCCCTATGCCAGGATTGCGGACCTCGAGACCTGCGCCGGTCTGGTGCTGGGCAGCCCCGGCTACTTCGGCAATATGTCCTCCGCCCTCAAGTATTTTCTCGATCAGACCAGTTCGCTGTGGCTTGGCGGCGGCATGATCGGCAAACCGGGGGGCGTTTTTACGGCGACCTCGAGCATGCATGGCGGACAGGAAACCGTACTCACCAGCATGATGTTGCCCCTGCTGCATCACGGCATGCTGGTGACCGGCATACCCTACTCCGAGCCGGCGCTCAATCAGACGCGCTCCGGGGCGACCCCCTACGGCGCCAGCCACGTTGCCTGGCAGCAGGGCCAGGCTCTGAGCGAGCACGAGGTCTCGGCCTGCAGGGCCCTGGGCAGGCGCATCGCCGACCTCGCCTGCCGGCTTGCGTGAAAGCGGAGGCGTTCGTGCTACACCCGCTCAGGGTAATCAGCCTGGTCTGCTGGCTGGCATTATTCGGTTTTCAGTCAAGCCTGCTCTGGCCAGAATCAGGGGTAAGCTATTACTGGGGGTTGCTGCTTGCCATACCCTTGTTGATACCGCTACCCGGCCTGCTCGGCGGCAAACGCTACACCTACAAGTGGATTGGCTTCATGATGCTCGTCTATTTTTGCATCGGTATCAGCGAGCTTGCGATGAATCCGCAGCTACGAGCCTATGGACTCGGCACCACGATCTCGAGCACTATCCTGTTCCTGGCGAGTATCTACTATGCCCGCTACCTCGGCATGCAGGAAAGAAGGTAACTATTCGGGCCGATCCAGCAACGCTTGCTTGACCAGCGGTATCGTCACCTTGCGCTGCTGCGACAGGGAAACGCCGTCGAGACGTTGCAGGATCGACATTTGCGACGCCAGGTTGCGCGCGTAGTGAGTCATCAGGTAGGCGATCACCTCGTCCGAGAGCTCAAAACCGAGCAGACTTGCACGGCGGCGCAGTATTTCACGAATTTCCTGATCGCCGCTGCCCGGCAACTGCAGCAGTAAACCCCACTGCAGGCGGGAGCGAAAGTCATCGAGGCTGGTCTGCAAATCCTCGGGCTTGTCGGCCATC
>JAOTUD010000195.1 GCA_029864065.1 Gammaproteobacteria bacterium
ATTTTCCGTGGCCACGACAACGTGCAGGGCGCCACCGATCTCGGTGTGCTGTCCAATACGCTGCCCGGCTACTACGGCCTGGCCGAGGGTTCGTGGAAGCACTGGGCGCGCGTCTGGGATCTCGATTTCGAATGGATCAAGGGCCAGTTCGATAACGGTAGCTACGAGCAGAAAGGCGGCAAGGACGTACACGTCATGAATTCCACCGGCATTCCGGTGTCGCGATGGATCGACGGCGTGCTCGAAACCCCTGAAAACGTCGCGCAGAAAGACTCGCTCAAGGCGATGCTGTTCTGGGGCCACGCGCCCAACAGCCAGACCCGCGGCGTCGAGCAGAAAAAGGCGATGGAAAAACTGGAGATGATGGTCATCATCGATCCATACCCGACCGCGTCGGCGGTCATGCCCGACCGCACCGACGGGGTATACCTGCTGCCGGCTTCCACGCAAATGGAAACCTACGGTTCGGTTACCGCTTCGAACCGGTCGCTGCAATGGCGTTCCAAGGTTATCGAGCCGCTGTTCGAGTCGCTGCCCGACCAGGTCATCATGTACAAGCTCGCGAAGAAGCTCGGCGTTGCCGACCAGATGTTCAAGAATATCAAGGTCAACGGCGAAGAGCCGCTCGTCGAGGACGTGCTGCGCGAAATCAACAACGGCATGTGGACCATCGGTTATACCGGCCAGAGCCCGGAACGCCTCAAGAAGCACCAGGAAAACTGGGGCACCTTCGATTACGATAGCCTCAAGGCCGAGGGTGGTCCCGCGGACGGCGATTACTACGGCCTGCCGTGGCCGTCGTGGGGCACCGCCGAGATGAATCATCCCGGAACGCCGAATCTTTACGATACCTCGAAGCCGGTTGCCGATGGCGGATTGACCTTCAGGGCCCGCTTCGGTGTCGAGCGCAATGGTACCAACCTGCTCGCCGAGGGCTCCTACAGCAAGGGCTCGGAAATCAAGGATGGATACCCCGAGTTCAGCCACGAGGTATTGAAGAAACTCGGCTGGTGGAACGACCTGACTGCGGATGAGCAGAAAGCGGCCGACGGCAAGAACTGGAAAACCGACCTGTCCGGCGGCATCCAGCGCGTCGCGATCAAGCACGGTTGTGCGCCGTTCGGTAACGCCAAGGCGCGAACCGTGGTCTGGACCTTCCCGGATCCGGTGCCGATCCACCGCGAACCGCTGTACACGTCGCGGCGTGACCTGGTCGAGAAATATCCGACCTACGACGACCGCAAGTCCTTCTGGAGATTGCCGACTCGCTACCAGTCGATCCAGGCGATTGACTATTCCAAGGATTACCCGATCATCATGACCTCGGGCCGGCTGGTCGAGTACGAGGGAGGCGGCGACGAATCCCGTTCCAATAAATGGCTGGCCGAGCTGCAGCAGGACATGTTCGTCGAAATCCATCCACGTGACGCCAACAACGCCGGCATCAGGGATGGCGACGACGTCTGGGTTGAGGGCGCCGAGGGCGCCAAGATCAAGGTCAAGGCGATGGTGACCCGCCGCGTCGGCTCCGGGGTGGCATTTCTACCATTCCACTTTGCCGGGCATTTTCAGGGCAAGGATTTGAGGAGCAAGTACCCCGAGGGCGCCGATCCCTACGTTCTGGGCGAGGCCGCCAATACGGCGTTTACCTATGGCTATGATTCCGTGACGCAGATGCAGGAATCGAAGTGCAGCCTTTGTCGCATAACCAAAGCTTAAGCAGGGGGATCAGAAAATGGCTAGAATGAAATTTTATTGCGATGCGGAACGCTGCATCGAATGTAACGCCTGCGTAACCGCCTGCAAGAACGAACACGACATACCCTGGGGCGTCAACCGGCGTCGCGTGGTCACGATCAAGGATGGCGAACAGGGCGAACGCTCGCTGTCGGTGGCCTGCATGCATTGCTCCGACGCGCCTTGCGCCGCGGTTTGCCCGGTTGATATATTCTACACCACCAGCGACGGCATCGTGCTGCACGACAAGGACCTGTGCATCGGCTGCGGCTACTGCTTTTACGCCTGCCCGTTCGGCGCGCCGCAGTTTCCCGAAGAAGCGGCGTTCTCGTCACGCGGCAAGATGGACAAGTGTACCTTCTGCGCGGGTGGACCAGAGGATGACAACAGTTCGGAGGAGTACAAGAAGTATGGCCGCAATCGCATCGCCGAGGGCAAGCTGCCGCTGTGTGCGGAAATGTGCTCGACCCATGCCCTGCTCGCCGGCGATGCCGACGTGCTGTCGGATATCTACCGCAAGCGCGTCATCAACCGCGGTGCCAGCGCTTTCGATTGGGGCGTAAACTTCGATAAAGCCAAGCTCTAGGCGAGAGGTTCGCACGGTAACCATAAACTCGATACAGGGATGTATCGAGCCTGTCCGGCGGAGCCCGCTGTACAATAAAGAATAGGTCAATAGTCGTGAGAATCCGTACATTGCTAGTTGTGGTCTGCCTGATGGCGTCGGTCTTTCCGGTACAGGCGGATCCGCCGCCCCCACCCCCGGACACCTATACGTCGAATCCCGGGGCTGATCTGTGGCGTGACGTGCGTCAGCGTGATGGAGAAATCAGAGGCGTTACCCAGGTCAAATCGACCGGTGCGGACGTATTGATCAACGTTTCCGGAGAAAACTGGCGTCAGTACCGCATGCAGGAATTAATCCCGAAGGCATCGGCAGCGATCGTGATCGTATTGGCTATGATCGTGATTTTTCGCCTGATACGCGGCAATATCGGATTGTCGGGCGGACGCTCGGGCATGAAGATACTGCGCTTTACCACCAACCAGCGTTACGCGCACTGGTCGACGGCGATCCTGTTCGTGATACTCGGTCTGACCGGGTTGACGCTACTGCTGGGTCGCAAGGTCCTGATCCCGCTGTTCGGCGCCGAGGGTTTCAGCAATATCGCTGTGGCTGCGAAATTTCTGCACGACTACCTCGGTCCGCTGTTCGTATTTACGCTGACCTGGTTATTCGTATTATTCGTACGCGATAATCTGCCCTCGCCTAAAGTCGACTTGCAGTGGTTACTGAGCGGCGGCGGGCTGTTCGGCAAGCACGCACACGCCGACCGGTTCAATATGGGTGAAAAGGGCTGGTTCTGGCTGGCTTCGATCGGCGGCCTGGCCGTCATTATCAGCGGCCTGGTGCTCGATTTTCCGATCTTCGGGCAATCCCGCGCGACGATGGAGTTTTATCATTTCGTGCATAGCCTTTCCGCGGTCGTTCTGATCGTGATCTCGTTCGGGCATATTTACATGGGGACGGCAGCCTATGAGGCGACCTTCGAGGTTATGCAGACCGGTTATTGCGACGCACAGTGGGCCAAGGACCACCACGACCTGTGGTATGAAAAGGTCAAGGATACCGCGCTGCCGGAGGAGCAGCTTCAGTCTGGCTCGAATGCAGGCATGGCGCAGCGCGGATCGACCGATACCGCCTGAGTCCGCGTCAATGCCGCCGATGGCGTAATTTGTCCTGGATCAATAAAGACACGACTTGGAGTTGAAACTCCCGGTGGTTGATTTATCCTTGGATCGTTTTTGATCCCAGGCAAAAAGTTTGTCTTTTCGATTGCACCGCCCGACTCCTTTTTTTCTAAGACTAGTCACGATACTACTGCTCGCGGTTGCCATATTATTGCCGCCAACCAGCGGCGCCAGCAATATCCCGCCCAAGTCGCCAGATTACCCGCAGGGGGTATCGTCGATCAATCCGGGTAGCGATCTCTGGCGTGAAGTCCGGCAACGCGACGGTCTGATCGTCGATGGGATTAGCCAGGTCAAGGGCGTCGAGACCGGCGTTCTGATCAATGTGCGCGGCGATCAGTGGGCGCGATTTCGAATCAACGAGGTTACGAAAACCGTTTCCTACGCCCTGGTTGGGGTGTTCGGCATACTCGTTCTGGTATTCGTGCTGCGCGGCAAGGTCGGCATCAAGGGCGGCCGGTCGGGACGCGTGGTCAGGCGTTTTACCGACTACGAGCGAATCGTGCACTGGACGCTTACGATCGTTTTCCTGTTTCTGGCGATCACCGGGCTGATTTTATTACTGGGGCGGCCGTTATTGCTGCCGCTATTCGGTAAGGAAGTGTTTGCGCTGTTTGCTTCGGCCAGCAAGGAGGGCCATAACCTGTTTGGCCCACTGTTCCTGGTCTCGTTGCTGATGATGCTGTTCAGTTTTACCCGGCACAATATCTACGAGAAGGGAGATCTGGGCTGGTTGCTGAAACTCGGCGGCTTAATCGGCGACGGCCATCCCTCCGTCGGTTTCTTCAACATGGGTGAGAAATTCTGGTACTGGATCGTGATTCTGATCGGCCTCGTGGTATCGATCAGCGGCCTGATCCTGGTATCCCCGAATTTTGGCCAGGGCCGGGTAATCATGGAGATTTCCCACCTGGTGCACGTCATCGGCGCCCTGGTGCTGATGCTCGGGTCGTTGGGGCACATGTACATGGGCACGATCGGCATCGAGGGTGCGCTGCAGGGAATGACGTCCGGCTATGTCGATACCAACTGGGCCGACGCGCATCACGACCGCTGGAGCAGGGAGTGTCAGCAGAAAGGTCTGACCCTGTCGGCCGACGAGTTTGCCCGGTTGCGGGGCGAAACACCGGCGGCAGACGCGGAAGTAGCGGCGCAGGAACGGGCAAAATGATCGAGTACCTGATTGACGGACCCCTTTGGCATTTGTCGCTCGCGGTGTTCGGCATCGGCGTGGTATGGAAACTGGGGTCGATTGTTTTCGCAAGTCGCAGGCAGGACCTGTCGGTGGCGCGGGCAGCGGCGGGCCCGGCCGCATTCAAAACGGTATTCAGCCGTTTTATTCCCCACAAGGAGATAAGCTCGCAGATCGTCATTCCGCTCGTGGCAGGTTACATGTTCCACCTGGGTCTGTTCGCGCTGCTGTTTTTCGCAGTGCCGCACGTCTCATTTCTCGAGCAAAACCTGCTCGGTTTCGGCTGGACGCCGATGCCGCACTGGGCTTTCATCGTCTCGGCGCAGCTCGCGTTTCTCGGGCTGATCATCCTGTGGCTGCGGCGCATGACGAACCCGGTAAGCCGCCTGATTTCGACCCTGGACGATCATGTCGTCGCGATCCTGACCTTTGTCGTAATGCTGACCGGTTGCTTCGCCTTGCTCGAGGGCGCCACCGCGCTGCGCCTGCTGCATCGCTTTACCGTCGAGCTCTGGTTGATTTATTTTCCGTTCAGCGCGCTGATGCACACTTTCACGTTTATCCCGAGCAGGGCGTTTACCGGCGCGTGGTTTGGGCGGCGCGGCATCGATGCCTGAGCGAGGTTAAAGGCCATGAGCGAAAGATTGGAAAAAGGCCTGGAGGTGCTGCGCAGCGAGGTCGACTACAAGGTCGAATCCTTCTTTTCGAGCTGCGTCAATTGCGGTATTTGCGCCGAATCCTGCCTGTTCTATACCGAGACGCGTGATCCGCGTTATACCCCGATTTATAAAACCGAGCCATTGCGCAAGCTGTGGCAGAAAGAATATACGCTGTGGGGCAGGCTCGCGGGCACTCTCGGCATCGGCCAGCCGATGACCGAGGCCGACCTGGCCGACTGGGAAGAGCTGGTTTATGACGGTTGCTCGATGTGCGGCCGCTGCAGCATGGTGTGCCCGGTCGGCGTCGATATTTCCGGGATGATTTTCAAGGTCAAGCACGCGCTGGCGAAAGCCGGCTTTTCGCCGGAAGGCCTGGTCGGTGCCGCCAGGCGCGCGCTCGAAATCGGCAGCCCGATGGGCATTACGCTGACCACCGTCAAGGCGGTGATCAAGCACGTCGAGGAAGATACCGGGCTGAAGATGCCGGTAGATGTCGAGGGAGCCGACTACCTCGCGCTGTTGTCGTCGAACGAAATCGCGCTCTATCCCGAGTACCTCGATTCCCTGGCCAGGATCTTCGATCATGCCGGCGTCAGCTGGACCCTGTCTACCGATGCCTTCGAGGCGACCAATGCCGGGTTGCAGATCGGCAACAAGGCGATCGCCGGCCAGCTCGTGCAAAGAGTCGTCGACGGCGCCGAAAAGCTGAAA
>JAOTUD010000196.1 GCA_029864065.1 Gammaproteobacteria bacterium
CCATTTCCTGCCCAGGCGCCGGATCATCGCCTGGTTGGACGTGATTGCCAGCGGAGTCATCAACACGAAGGCGCTGAAGCCGAGCGTGATATACGGTCGCTTGACGATATCCTCGATCATCCCGCCCGGGTCCAGCGAATGATCGGCGACGAACCAGATCAGAAAATGGCAACTTACATAGAAGAAGGTATAGAGCCCGAGCATGCGCCGAAAACGTATCACCGCGGCCTGGCCGGTCCATTGCCGCAGCGGCGTGAGCGCCAGCGTGATCAGCAAAAATCGCAGCGTCCAGTCACCTGTTTCATGGGTCAGCTTCTCGACCGGGTTGGCGCCGAGCCCGTCGTTGAACACTGCCCAGACCAGCGCGCCGAACGGCAACAGGCACAGCAGGTGCACGATCGGTTTGGCATAGGCGGATTTAAGCGCCGCGGGCAGCGCCATGCTAGAAATTGACGACCAGGTCCAGGTCGTCGTAAAGCTCTACGACTTCTGCTTCGTAACCGTTGAACATCAGCGTGTCGCGCTTGAAAATCTCGCCGATGCGACGCTCGCGTCTCTGCGACCAGCGCGGATGGTCGACCTCCGGGTTGACGTTCGAATAGAATCCATACTCACTCGAGGCCGCCATGTTCCACGAGGTCAGCGGCTGAGTCTCGGTGAACTCGATGCCGACGATAGACTTGATACTCTTGAAACCGTATTTCCATGGCACCACGAGGCGCACCGGCGCGCCATTCTGATTGGGCATGGTCTTGCCGTACAGGCCGACCGACAGCAGGGTTAGCGGATGCATCGCCTCGGCGATGGTCAGTCCCTCGCGATAGGGCCAGTTCAATACCGAGCGCTGTTGCCCGGGCATGCGCACCGGGTCGTGCAGGGTTTTGAAGGCGACGTATTTTGCCTTCGAGGTCGGTTGCAAACCCTTCAGGATCGATCCCAGCGGCACGCCGAGCCACGGAATCACCATCGACCAGGCCTCGACGCAACGCAGGCGGTAGATGCGTTCCTCGATCGGGAACGGCCGAACCAGGTCCTCGAGGCCATAAGTCCCCGGTTTCTCGCATTCGCCGCCAACCCTTATCGTCCAGTCATCGGTCTTGAAACGCTTCGAATTGCGCTTCGGGTCTTCCTTGCCGGTGCCGAATTCATAGAAATTGTTGTAACTGGTGGCATCTTCTTCGTCGGTGATCTCTTCGTCGATCGAGATCGCCTTTTTCTGGTAATCGCCGATTTCGAGCGACGCCTGCGCCGCCGCCCAGGGATTGAGCAGCAACGCACCACCGATGGTTCCTGCGGCCTTGATGAATTCACGCCGGCGGCGGTATAGCGCTTCGGGTGTGACTTCGGATTCCGGGATTTCCCAGCGTTTTTTTATCTTGATCATTACCAGCCCTCTTTTGTCATTAGATGCTAGACCGAATGCAGGTCTACTAGTTCCGACGCGTCAACAGACAGAGGCCGGCCGGGATATCGTTGAAATCGACGTCGGGGCGTCCCTGGGAGGCAGGCATCGGCACCGATACCAGGTCCGTCGGTCACGACCCGCAGGCGATATTGCCGGCGTCGAGATCGCAAGCTTCGGCAGTTATCGCGCGCGATTCACCGCCGTAACCATGCGAATAAAGCGACCCACATGCCATCGCGGCAACGTCCGCATCGGGTTGCATCATCGTCGCTAGCCGATCCAGCGGCGCGCGTTACGGAACATTCGCATCCACGGGCTGTACTCGCCCCAGTCGGGCGAGCGCCATGAATTCTGCACGCTGCGGAAGATCCTTTCCGGGTGCGGCATCATGATCGTGAAACGCCCGTCGACACTGGTAAAACCGTTCAGGCCCAGCGCCGATCCGTTGGGGTTGACGGGATAAACCTCGCTGGCGGCGCCCGCGGCGTCGACGTAACGCAGGCAGGCCAGTTTCTGCTCGAGTAATTGCGCCGCATCCTGCGCCCGTGTCTCGACGCGCCCTTCGCCGTGGGCGACGACGATGGGCATCATCGAATCCTGCATCGCGTCGAGAAATACCGACGCGGTCGGGAGCACCTCGACCATTGTGACGCGGGCCTCGAACTGTTCGGACTTGTTGCGCACGAAGCGCGGCCAGTGCGCCGCGCCGGGAATTATCTGGTATAGATTCGACATCATCTGGCAGCCGTTGCAGATACCGAGGCCGAAGCTGTCGTCGCGCCCGAAAAACGCCGAAAACTCGTCGAACGCGCGCGCGTTGTACAGAATCGATTTCGACCAGCCCTCGCCGGCGCCAAGCACGTCGCCGTAGGAAAAGCCGCCGCAGGCGGCGATGCCGTGGAAATCCCGGAGGCTGACCCGGCCGGCGATAATATCGCTCATGTGCACGTCGAAAGCGCTGAACCCGGCGCGATCGAAGGCGGCCGCCATTTCGACCTGGCCGTTGATACCTTCCTCGCGCAACACCGCGATGCGCGGTCTGCTGCCGCCGCTAAAAGCGGCGCTGATGTCCTCGTCGGGATCGAAGGTCAGCGACGAAAACAGGCTCGGCCGCTGTTCAGGCTGGATGCGATCGAATTCCTGCTGCGCGCACTCGGGATTGTCGCGCAGCGACTGCAGTTGCAGGCTGGTCTGCGACCAGGCGCGCTGCAGTTCGACGATCGCCTCGTCGATCACCGTCTCGGCATTGTGCGCAATGCACAGGCTGGATCGAGCCTGGGGCTCACCGATTCGATGACACAGGTGGCCGAGCCCGGCATCCTGCATTAGCCCTTCCACCCGCGGCAAATGCGCTTCCAGCACCTGCACCACGACCCCGAGTTCCTCGGCGAACAGCGCCGCGAGGGCATCGTCGCCGAGGCTCGAGATATCGCAGCGCAGACCGCTGCGTCCGGCAAAGGCCATCTCGCATAACGTGACCACCAGCCCGCCATCGGAACGATCGTGATAGGCCAGCAGCAAATCTTGCTCGAGCAGCGCCTGCAACGCCACGAATGCCGACTTGAACAGCGTGGCGTCGTCGAGATCGGGCCCTACCGCGCCGGTCTGGCCGTAAACCTGGGTCAACGCCGAGGCGCCAAGCCGGTTCCGGCCGGCGCCGAGGTCGATCAGCAGCAGCACCGAGTTTTCGTCACAGCGCTTGATATCGGGGGTCACCGTCCTGCGCACGTCTGCGACCGGCGCGAACGCCGAAATAATCAGCGACAGCGGCGCGGTCACGCTGCGCTCCTCGCCGTCCTGATGCCAGCGGCTCTGCATCGATAACGAATCCTTGCCCACCGGTATCGTAATGCCGAGCTCGGGACACAGCTCCATGCCGACCGCCCTGACCGTGTCGAACAGGCGCGCTTCCTCCCCGGGGTGACCGGCGGCCGCCATCCAGTTCGCCGACAGCACGCAGCGCGACAGGTCCCCGACCCAGGCCGAGCCGAGGTTGGTCAGCGCCTCGCCGATCGCGATACGAGCAGACGCCGGCGCGTCGAGCAGCGCCAGCGGCGTGCGTTCGCCCATGCTCATGACTTCGCCGCTATAGCCGTGGTAATCGGAGAGCGTGACCGACGCGTCGGCAACCGGCACCTGCCACGGTCCCACCATCTGGTCGCGCGACACCAGGCCGCTGACCGAGCGATCGCCGATACTGATCAGGAAAGTCTTGTCGGCGACCGCCGGCAGACGCAGCACGCGGTACAGCGCGGCGGTTGCGTCCAGTCCGCTGCGATCGAACTCTGGTTGCCGCATTTCGTTATGGACGACGTCACGATGCATCTTCGGCGGCTTGCCGAGCAATACCTCGAGCGGCAGGTCCACCGGCGTATTGTCGAAATGAGGGTCGCGCACCCGCAGCTCGCGCTGCACGGTGGCCTTGCCGAGCACCGCGTAGATACAACGCTCGCGTTCGCACAATGCCACGAATTCGTCGAGACGCTCGTCGGCAATCGCGAGCACGTAGCGTTCCTGGCTCTCGTTGCACCAGATCTCCATCGGCGACATGCCGGGCTCGTCGTTCGGCACCCGTCGCAGGTCGAGCTCGGCGCCGCGCCCGGCATCGTTGACCAGCTCGGGTAGCGCGTTGGACAGGCCGCCCGCACCGACATCGTGAATCGACAGGATCGGATTCGCCGCGCCCTGCGCGAAGCAGCGGTCGATGACTTCCTGCACGCGGCGCTGCATCTCGGGATTACCACGCTGTACCGATGCGAAATCGAGGCTCTCGCTGCTGCTGCCGCTCGCCATCGAAGACGCGGCGCCGCCGCCGAGCCCGATCAGCATCGCCGGGCCGCCGAGCACGATGATATTGGCGCCAGCGGGGATGTCATGCTTGTCGATGTGTTCGCGACGAATCGAGCCTACCCCGCCGGCGACCATGATCGGCTTGTGATAGCCGCGCAGCTCGGGACCGGACGGCGACTCGACGCGTTGTTCGTAGGTGCGGAAATAGCCGCAGGTGTTGGGACGGCCGAATTCATTGTTGAACGACGCCGCGCCTATCGGTCCTTCGATCATGATATCGAGCGCCGACGCGATGCGTTCCGGTTTGCCATGATCCTGTTCCCAGGGCTGCTCGAAACCCGGAATCCTGAGGTTCGAGACCGAGAATCCGCACAGGCCGGCCTTCGGCCTGGAGCCGGTGCCGGTGGCGCCCTCGTCGCGGATTTCTCCGCCCGAGCCGGTCGCCGCGCCCGGGAACGGTGAAATCGCGGTCGGGTGGTTATGGGTTTCGACCTTCATCAGGATATCGAGCTGCACCTGCCGGTAACGGTATTCGCCATCGTTGCCGGACGGCGCCAGCTTTTGCGCGGGAAATCCCTCGACGACCGCCGAGTTATCGTGATAAGCCGACAGGATACCGTCGCTGTGCAGCGCGTAGGTGTTCTTGATCATCGCGAACAGCGAACTGTCCTGGTCGACGCCATCGATGGTCCAGCTGGCGTTAAAAATCTTGTGCCGACAGTGTTCCGAGTTGGCCTGCGCGAACATCATCAGCTCGACGTCGGTGGGGTTGCGCCCCATCCCGGCGTAGGCGTCCGCCAGGTAGTCGATTTCATCTTCCGACATTGCGAGGCCGAGGGCGGTGTTCGCCTCGATCAGGGCGTCTCGCCCGCGCTGCAGGGTATCGATTTGCGCAAACGGGGCCGGCGCCTGCGACTCGAACAGTATGGCGCAGGCCTCGAGGCTGTCGAACACGGTCTCGATCATGCGGTCGTGCAGCAATTCCGGCGGCACCGGGTCGGCGCTGTCGATGTTGTAAACGATGCCGCGCTCGATACGGTGTATTTGCGTCAGCCCGCAGTTGTGCGCGATATCGGTTGCCTTGCTGGCCCAGGGCGATATGGTGCCCGGTCGCGGCAGCACGTAATAAGCCCTGCCCTCGACGGCGATAGACTGCGCCGCAGGGCCATAGGTCAGCAGGTTATTCAATATTTCGAGTTCGGACTCGACCAGTTCGCGTTCGCTGTCGACCAGGTGGATAAAGCGGCTGCCGAGCCCGTCAACCGTGATTCCCGCGTCGGTTAGCTGTTGTTCTAGTTTCCTCAGTCTGAATTCAGACAACGCCGGGCTACCGGGCAGGCATAGCATATTGTTTCGGGTCGCTTTACGGGGATGAAAAGGTGGCGGAATGATAACGGAAAAGCCCGGGCGCTCCAACTCAAAGCGCAGGGTTGTACATTATTTTTCGCCGAAGGTACGGGTGTGATAGCGGTGGCAGCGCATCGTGTCCGACCAGTGGCCGGCGCCAAATCCTGCCTTTAGCAACAGCTGGCCGACGAACTCGGCCGGCGACGCGATCTTGTCCCAGACCTTCGGCAGGAACGTCGAGCGGCAACCCTGGTCCTCGAGCAGCAATCCGTCGACGCCCGGCTGGAGCGCCTCCAGCAATGCCTGCCTCGAATCGACCTGCAACGGTTCCATTTCGGATAAAACCGAAACCTCGATGCGGATATCGTCGAGTTCGTCCACCCGCACCGGGGCGAAACGCCGGTCACGAAACGCGGCGTTGAAGGCCGAGTTCGTGACCGCCTGGGCGAGCGGTTCGATCGCCTGCAGCGAGCCGACGCAACCGCGCAATTCACCACAATGGATCAG
>JAOTUD010000197.1 GCA_029864065.1 Gammaproteobacteria bacterium
CGCATCGCGTTGCCGCGGCGCGCGGCGGCGTCGCGCTGCGCATCGGTATGAAACAGGTTCAACACGCCGCGCTGGCTGAACATGACGTTGTAATTGAGATCCTGGCTCAATCCCTCCCACAGTTTCAACGAGTGCTCGTAAAACTGCGAATTCGGGTTGAGCATGTAATTGGAACGCACGATGGTGGTGTTGCGGCCGGTGTTTCCGCCGCCGATATAACCCTTTTCCAGCACCGCGACGTTGGTGATGCCGTGCAGCCTCGCCAGGTAGTAAGCCGTCGCGAGGCCATGGCCACCGCCGCCGATGATGACCACGTCATACTGTTTTTTCGGCTCCGGATTTCTCCAGGCCCGGGTCCATCCGCGGTTGCCGGTTAATGCCTGCTTGACCAGGCTGAAAGCTGAATAATGCATAAGCGCCGATTCGGTTGAAACTGCAGTGTGATCGCCCGGTGCCGATACCGTCAACGGTCGATTAGCGACGTTGGCAGCATAACAACCGGACCACTGCGCAGTGTAAACGCAATGCGGCTACCGCAGTCAACCGATAAGCGACTTTCCAGAGCACATAAACGACATGCGTTCGGCCCCACGAAATAGCGATTTTCAATCGATAATAATCGACAAAATCCCGATTAAAGTAGGCCGGCCGAACTATAAGTATTGCCTTAACCATGGTCGACACCGCGCCAAGCACGAATTCGGCCTGCTCGATCAAACCAGGCTACTTGAATAACTTTTGCATGACCGGGGCCAACACAAGCATTCTCGACAGGTGGTCGGATAACCAGTACCTGGTTACCGGCGTGATCCTGTCGCTGTTCGTCTGGATCGTGTCGTATAACTTCGTCAGCCGTGACGAGGAGCAGCGTTTCCAGGAGGCCGCCGACCAGGCGCAACAGATCGCGGTGTTTTTCGAGCGCCATGTCGTCGGGATTTTTCAGTACGGCGATTCCTACCTGAAGCTGGTGCGGCGCGAGTACGTCAGAAACCACGACGTCGGGGATATCGAAAACCTGATGGCCGAGGTGCCGCTGAACAAGTCGATCGCCTCGCACATCACGATAATCGATGAATTCGGTACGCCGCTGCTGGTATCGGGGTACGAGATCAGGCCCGGGACCACGGCCCGGGATCGAGATTATTTCAAGTTTCAGCAAAACGCGAGCGGCGATCAATTGCTGGTTTCGAGGCTGCACAAAGGCCGCAACAGCGGCAAGCTGATCGTCAGCCTGGTGCGGCGTTTCGCAAAACCGAACGGCGAGTTCGGCGGGGTCATTTTCCTCGCGCTCGAGGCCGTGCACATTACCGAGTTTTTCAACACGATGAACATCGGGCCGCAAAGCTCGGCCACCCTGGTCGGTACCGATAAATATATTCGCGCGCGCTCGCACTGGGGTAGCCAGGAGCCCGGGCAGAACATCAGCGAGTCAGTGATATGGCAGAATCTCGCGCAAAGCGCGGTTGGGATTTACCTGCAAACCAGCGTCGTCGATGACGTCACGCGCTATTACGCCTATCGCGAGGTGCCGGGTTACCCGCTCATCGCCGCGATCGGCCTGTCGGTGGAGGATTTTCAACAGGCAACCGAGGTCTCGAAGCTGAACCATTACTCGATCGCATTCCTGGCGACGCTGTTGATCGTCGTCACCACGCTGTTTTTCTCGCGGCAGCGGCAGTTGCTGACGCAAATAGAGGCGAAAAACCACGAACTGCAGAGCCAGAATGACGAACTCGAACGCTTCAATTACACGGTATCGCATGATTTGAAGGCGCCGCTGGTTACGATCAAGGGTTTCCTCGGCCTGCTGAAGCGGGATATCGATGCCGGGGATCAACAGGCGATCGCCAGGGACGCCGGTCAAATCGGCGATGCCGCCGACCGGATGGCGCAGCTGCTCGACGAACTACTCGAGCTGAGCAGGATCGGCCGGCAAATGAACGCGGCCGAAAACCTCGACCTGGCCGAGCTGGTCAGCGAAGCCGTCGAGCGCGTTTCGATACAGCTCGAAGAGCGCAGGGTCGAACTGCGGATTGCCGCCGGGATGCCCGCGGTACGCGGCGATCCCGGCAGGTTGCTGGAGGTCTTTCAAAACCTGATCGATAACGCGGTCAAGTTCATGGGCGAGCAGGAATCGCCGTGTATCGAAATCGGGGCGGAGCGTGACGATGGCCAGGTGCGCTGTTGCGTGCGCGACAACGGTATCGGTATCGCCGCCGATTATCTTGACCGGATTTTCGACCTGTTCGATCGCCTCGATGCCCGCGTCGAGGGCACCGGCGTCGGCCTGGCCCTGGTCAAGCGCATCGTCGATGTGCACGGGGGACGGACCTGGGTCGAGTCACGCGGGGAGGGTTTCGGCAGCACCTTCTATTTCACCTTGCCAGCAGCGGATTCCTGAACGGTTGCATGCCCCGGGTCGAATTATGCGGGCGGGTATCAGGCCTGCTCGGAATTCTCCAGGCCGACGACATTGATGCAGTAATTGACGAAGCCGTCGGTACCGCCGGTGACCTTGTCGTAAAGGCCGCGCGCCACCGTGTTATGGTGCTGCGTATGCCAGTAAACCTCGCTCCAGTGCTGTCGTTTCGCTTCGTCGACAACCGCGTCGATCAGGCGTTTGCCGATGCCGCCACCGCGGATCTCTGGTAACACGAACAAGTCATTGAGATAGCATACCGGATCGGCATACCAGGTGTGGGCATGCGGCAGGAAATGCACCAGGCCGACCAGGCTGCCGTCCCTGGTCGCGGCCAGGCGGGCCTGGATTTCGTGGGCTGGATCGATGATGCGCTGCCACAGCAGGTCGCTGAACTCGTCGGACAGGCTGGCCTCGTAGAAGCGCAGGTAGCCCTGCCACAGCGGATCCCAACGCGGGCGGTCGGCAGCGACGGCGGGGCGGATCTGGTAATCGGTGGAAGTCATATTGTGATGCCCGGATGCGAACGAGTTGCGCCCAATTATATCTTGCCTGGTCCCCGCGTGGCCGATAAAATTGCCGTCCGCCGACAGCGATGGCGTCGCTGGTTGCCTGGCAAATATCCTGATCCTGTACGCCCGGATTATTACCCGGGAGCAGCTGTCGCCCGGAATTCTTCGGAGTGATTATCATGTCCCAGTCTCAACGTCCCGCATTTTTCGAACTGCAAAACGGATCCAAAGCCCGGCTACCCTTTTCTGACGCGGAGTATGAATCCCGTCTCGCCGCGTTACGCGCGTTGATGGTCGACAGCGAGGTCGACGCGATGCTGCTGACCTCGATGCACAACATCGCCTATTACTCGGGCTTTCTTTACTGCTCCTTCGGTCGGCCCTATGCCTGCGTGGTCACCGCCGATCGCTGCGTCACCGTTTCCGCGAACATCGACCTCGGCCAGCCCTGGCGGCGCTGTTACGGCGACAACCTGATTTACACCGACTGGCAGCGCAACAATTACTGGCGCGCGCTCGCGTCCATCATCCCGCGGGCACGGCGCGTCGGCATCGAGGGCGACCACATGACGCTCGCGACGCGCGCACTGATGGTCGATTTCCTCGGCGCTGCCGAGGCCCAGGATCTCAATCGCGAGGTCATGGGCCTGCGCATGATCAAGTCGGACGAAGAGATCGAGCTGATCAAGGGCGGCGCGCGCACCGCCGATATCGGCGGTGCCGCGATTCGCGACGCGATCCGCGTCGGCGCGCGTGAAATCGATATCGCGATGGCCGGCCGTGACGCGATGGAGCTCGAAATCGCGCGCGCCTACCCGGACAGCGAGATCCGCGATTCCTGGGTCTGGTTCCAGTCGGGCATCAATACCGATGGCGCGCATAACCCGGTAACCACTCGCGCGCTGGAAGCCGGCGATATACTGAGCCTGAATACCTTCCCGATGATTTCCGGCTACTACACCGCGCTCGAGCGCACGCTGTTCATCGGCGAGCCCGACGCCGCGTCGCTGAAAATATGGCAGGCCAATGTCGGCGCGCACGAACTGGGCCTGTCGTTGATCAAACCCGGCGCGACCTGTTCCGGCATCTGCGCCGAGCTGAACCGCTATTTTGCCGACCTCGACCTGTTGCAGTACCGCACTTTCGGCTACGGTCATTCTTTTGGCGTACTTTCGCACTACTACGGTCGGGAGGCGGGCCTCGAGTTGCGCGAGGATATCGACACCGTGCTCGCGCCGGGAATGGTGGTCTCGATGGAGCCGATGCTGACCATTCCGCTTGGCATGCCGGGCGCCGGCGGTTACCGCGAGCACGATATCCTCGTCGTCGGCGAAGCTGGCGCGGAAAATATTACCGGCTTCCCCTACGGGCCCGGGCACAATATTATTGCAGTTTGAGCCTGCTCCCGCGGGAGCGGTGAATAATCACAGCCCAGGAAGATCCCCGCTTGCGCGGGGATGACTGCAGCAGGAGATGATTGAAATGATCCTGGAAAACCAGGTGAGGTCAAATGCCTGAAGAACGCTCACATCCGGAAGTCAGAGACGCGATCGCGCGGCTGTGCGCCGACTATCCCGACGAGTACTGGCGCGACAAGGATCGCGCCAAGGCTTACCCCGGCGAATTCGTGCAGGCGTTGACCGATGCCGGCTATCTGTCGGTGCTGATCCCGGAGCAATACGGCGGCGCCGGGATGAACCTGGCGGCCGCCTGCGCGGTGCTCGAGGAAATCCAGCGCAGCGGCGCCAACGGCGCCGCCTGCCACGCGCAGATGTATATCATGGGGACGCTGTTGCGCCACGGCAGCGAGGCGCAAAAGCAGAACTACCTGCCCGATATCGCGTCGGGTGCGTTGCGTTTGCAGGCCTTCGGCGTCACCGAACCGTCGAGCGGAACCGATACCACGCGTATCAAGACGCGCGCGCAGCGCGATGGCGACGATTACGTCGTCAGCGGGCAAAAGGTGTTTATCTCGCGTGTCGAGTACTCCGATCTGCTGCTGTTGCTGGTGCGCACCACGCCGCGCGATGAAGTCGAGAAGCCCACCCAGGGCATGTCGGTGCTGCTGGTCGACCTGCGCGATGCGGTCGGCAACGGTTTGACGGTACGGCCGCTCGAGACCATGCTCAATCACGCCACCACCGAGCTTTTTTTCGACAAGCTGCGGGTGCCGGCGCAAAACCTGGTCGGCGAGGAAGGCAAGGGCTTTGGCTACATCCTCGACGGCATGAACGCCGAGCGTATCCTGATCGCCGCCGAGTGCATCGGCGATGCGCGCTGGTTTGTCGACCGCGCCAGCGGCTACGCGCGCGAGCGCGAGGTATTCGGCGCGCCGATCGGCAAGAACCAGGGCATCCAGTTCCCGATTGCGCGGGCGCACGTGCAAACCGAGGCCGCCGCGCTAATGGTCGACAAGGCCTGCCGCATGTTCGATGCTGGAGAGCCCTGCGGGTCGGAAGCCAACATGGCGAAGCTGCTGGCCGCCGACGCGTCCTGGGCCGCGGCGGACATGTGCCTGCAGACGCACGGCGGCTATGGCTTTACCGTCGAATACGATATCGAGCGCAAGTTTCGCGAAACCCGGCTCTACCAGGTTGCGCCGGTCTCGACCAACCTGATCCTGTCCAATATCGCGACCCACGTACTCGGTTTGCCCAAGTCCTTTTAATGCTCAGTCTCGACGACATTCTCGTGGTGTCGCTGGAGCAGGCGGTGGCCGCGCCGTTTTGTTCCAACCGGCTCGCGCACGCCGGCGCCAGGGTCATCAAGATCGAGCGCGACGACGGCGATTTCGCGCGCGCCTACGACAGCGCCGTGCACGGCGAGTCGGCCTACTTCGTCTGGCTCAACCAGGGCAAGGAATCGCTGGTCATGAATATCAAGGATGACGCGGACGCGGCGCTGCTGCACCGCATCCTCGCGCGCGCCGACGTATTTATCCAGAACCTCGCCCCGGGTGCGGCCGCGCGGGCCGGTTTCGGCAGCGCGGAGCTCCGTGAGCGCTACCCGCGGCTGATCTGCTGCGACATCTCGGGTTACGGCGACGAGGGCGAGTACCGCTCGATGAAGGCCTACGACCTGCTGGTACAGTGCGAATCCGGCATGGCG
>JAOTUD010000198.1 GCA_029864065.1 Gammaproteobacteria bacterium
ACAGGATTGCCGCGACATCATCCGACTTGCTCGGCAGGTACAGGGAACCGACATAGACGTCCACCCAGAATTTTTCCCGCAGACCCATGCCGTTGAGCACCAGTGATTGTCCGTCCGCGGCCTTCACCCTGTCTTCGACGAAAACACCGGAAAGCTCTGCCGCCGTTGCGACCGTCCACAGGCAGCCAAGACAGGCTGCGACCAGTAGTTTTTTCATTTGGCTGTCCCCTCGCGATAAGCCGCACCCAGTTTATGCCCCGTTAACCGGAAATGGAACAGTATGGGAAAGGATATAAGCGGGAAGCGGCGGGCCTGCAATTACCCGGCCTGGTCGGGTTTGACGTACTGGATAACGCCCAGGCGTATCAGTTCGGCGTGCAGTATGATCGCACGATCGTTGCACTCCGGGATCTCGAGCAGGCGCTGTTTCAGATCGGTTTCCAGCGGCAGCAGGTAAATCAGCTGGTACAGAATTTCGGAGAAAGGCTGATCCGGGTTGCGGATGCGCCCCGCCTGGGCGCTGATATGATCGAGCAACTGCAGCATGTAATGAAATTGCTGCGGAATCTCGACGGTATGGCTTTCCTCGAGCAGTTTGACCTCGGCGAATGTCAGGCCGTCCTGCTGGGTTCGGGTCGACAGAATTTCGAAACGCCTGGTGCCGACCGCGGTGATGCCGAGCAGGCCGTCGGCGCGGTGCTCCCAGTCGCTGATGGTTGCGGTGGTTCCGATCGAGTAAATATCGGTATCGCCGGTGGTTTCTTCTCCCCTGTGAATCAACACCACACCGAACCCGCTGTCTTCGCGCATGCAGTTGGCGATCATGTCGAGGTAGCGCGGTTCGAAAATCTTCAACACCAGCGTGTTGCCCGGCAGTAGAACGCTTTTTAACGGAAACAGCGGAATTTCGGACATGCTTCGTCGCTATCGGTTGTGCGGCTACCGACCCCAGCGCGGCGACAGGTCGTTGTCGATGCCGAGTTGATCGAGTATGCGCGCGACGATGAAATCGACCAGGTCGGAAACCTTGCCGATCCCGTGGTAGAACCCCGGGTTGGGGGGCAGTATCACGACTCCCAGCCGCGATAACTTGAGCATGTTTTCGAGATGGATACTGGAAAACGGCGTTTCCCTTGGTACCAGGATCAGGGTTTTGCGTTCCTTGATGGCAACGTCGGCGGCGCGGTGAATCAGGTTGTCGCTGCTGCCAACCGCTATCGAGGCCAGGCTGCCCATGCTGCACGGGCACACCACCATCGCGTCGGCAACCGAAGAGCCGCTTGCCGGCGGTGCCGTCCACTGGTCCCTGGAGTAGACGCTGATCTGTTCGGCATCGGCGTCGAAGTAGCTGGCGAATTGCTGGCGCATTTTCTGCGGCGAACCGGTCAGCTTCAGTTCGGTTTCCATGCCGAGCACGATCTGTCCAGGTTGCGAGGTTATGAACTGCACGTGGACGCCGCTCTGCAGGCAGCACTCGAAAAGACGCAGCGCGTACTCGGAGCCGGACGCTCCGGTCATCGCCAGGGTGACGGTTGCGGGTTTCATGGATCGGTAATGACGATCTCGGCCTCGACCAGCTTATCGGTGGCCTGCGACAGGCGCGAGATCAGGTTTTCGAGAAATATGCGGTAATAGCGCAACTGGGTTTCGGTGGAAGCCTGCTCCATCAACGAGGTGCTGACGCTCATCAGCGAAACGTCGGTGCGCGCGACGATGGTAGCGTTGCGCGGTTGCCGCGTCAGGAAGGCGATCTCGCCGAAGCAGTCGCCCTGTTTCATCAGGCCGACGACCTTGTCGTTCTTGACGACTTCCACGCCGCCCTTGGCGATGATGTAAAACGCGGTTTCCTGTTCGCCCTCGGTAACGATGACCGTGCCCTTTTCGTATTCCTTCCATTCACTGGCGTTGACGACCTCGGTAATCTGCTCGTCGCTAAAATCCTTGAAGAATGCGAGGTAGCGCAGCGTCTTCCATTTTTCCTGCATGTCGATACGTTCGCCGATACCCCGCAGGCGGCCAAAGGCGTTACTCAGGTCCGTCGCCAGCAGGTAGGCTGATTCGTACCTGTCGTAGATGATCTTCTGCATCGCTTTTTCGACGATGTCGGTGATGTGCTGGGGGACCTCCGGGTTGATCTCCATGATCGGATCCGGCTCTAGATTGCTGATTTTGTAGATCAGCGATTCGAGGCTGCTCGCCTTGTAGGGTGTTCTCCTGGCCAACAGTGCGTACATCACGGCGCCGAGCGAATAGATATCCGATTGCGCGACCAGCCGTTTCTCCTCGGACAATTGCTCCGGCGGCATATACATCGGAGAACCCTGGATTTCGGTGTCATGGCCCTCGAAACCGACGTCGACATGGGCGATGCTGAAATCCATTATTTTCACTTCGCCGTCGTTGCTGAGCATGATGTTGCCGGGTTTCAGATCGCGGTGGATGATGCCTTCGCGATGCACGTAATCGAGCCCCTTGGCGCACTGGTAAATCACGTCCACCACCTGGTTGGGGGTCAGGGTCTTGCCGCCGGTGACGTAATCCTGCAGCGTAACCCCGTCGACGAACTCCATCACGATGTAGTTGAGATCGCCTTCCTGCCCGGCGTCGTAAACGCTGACCACCGATGGGTGATGCATGCGCCCGGCGCTATAGACTTCGGCAAAAAATCCCTCGCGCAGTTTCTGTTCGGTGGCCGGGTCCATGTCGCTCGCGGAATGCGCGACCTTGATCGCGACGGTGCGCTGCACGAACGGGTCAAAGGCCTCGTAGACAACGCCCATTGCGCCGCGTCCGATACGACGCTTTATCTCGTACTTCGCAATTTTCGTAGGCCGTTGTGATTTTTCAGACATGGCTGAATTTTTAGTCTCGCATCGCTTTAATCAGGCGTTGATGAATGTCGTCGAAGCCACCATTGCTCATGATTACGATCTGGTCGCCGGGCTCGGTATTGTGCAGCAAGTAATCGATGATGTGTTGTGAATCTGGTTTGAACTCTACTATTGTAGGCGCAGATTCGGCCATTTTCTGCATATCCCACTCCAAATTCGGATTTTCGCACAGTAAAACCAGGTCGGCGGCGGCAAACGACTGGCCCAGCTGCGCCGCGTGCGCACCCATTTTCATCGTATTGGAGCGTATATCCACCACCGCGATCAGGCGTCCGTCGGTTTGTCCCTTTAACGCTTGCAGCGTCAGCGCGATCGCGGTCGGGTGGTGCGCGAAATCGTCGACGATTCGCACCCCGTCGATTTCGGCGATTACCTCCTGGCGGCGCCGGACGCCGGCAAAGCTGCGCAGTACCCGAAGCGAAACGTCTATCGCAACGCCGGCGTGGCGCGCGGCAATGATCGCCGCCGCCGCGTTCAAGGCGTTGAACTGTCCGTGCTGGGCGAGCTCGAGCGGGTACGCGGCCTGCACGCCGCGCTGATGCAGGACCTTACCCGGATCGAGATAAAAATCGGCGCTCGCATCGCCCGTGGAAAATTCCACGCGCTCGCTCCAGCAGCCCATCTGCATGACATCGCGCAGCGCCGCGTCGTCGTGGTTGACGATAATCAGCGCGCTTGCCGGCAGGCTGCGTACGAGGTGGTGAAACTGGCGCTTGATCGCCGCCAGATCGTCGAAGATGTCGGCATGGTCGAACTCCAGGTTGTTCAGGATCAGCGTGCGCGGATGATAATGGATGAACTTCGAGCGTTTATCGAACAGGGCCGAGTCGTATTCGTCCGCCTCGATCACGAAGAACGGATCGCTGCCGAGTTTCGCCGAACGGGAAAAATTCTGGCCGATGCCGCCGATCAGGTATCCGGGATCGAGCCCGGCTTCCTCGAGTATCCAGGCCAGCATGCTGCTGGTCGTGGTCTTGCCATGGGTGCCGGCGACGGCGAGCACCCAGCGCGGCTGCAATACCTTCTCGTATAGCCACTGCGGGCCCGAGGTATAGCGCAGGCCGCGATCCAGTATCGCCTCGAACTGGGGATTGCCGCGCGTGATCGCGTTGCCGACAATAAAAATATCGCAATCCGCGGGCAGCGTCGCAGCATCGTAGCCGTCATGCAACCCGATACCGGCCTGCTCCAGCTGCGTGCTCATCGGCGGATAAACATTGGCGTCGGAGCCCTCGACTTCGTAACCGAGCTCGCGTGCAATCAGTGCGATGCCGGCCATGAAGGTGCCACAAATTCCGAGAACGTAAATCTTCACTAGTAAATCCAGACCACGACGAATTGATAAACCACGAAATAACCGAACGATATCATAGCCGAAAGCTGCGTCGGGATTTCGAAGGCGCGCTTGAAGATCAGCGACAGCACCGCGAGATTCCACATCAGGATTATCAGCGTTGCGTAGACGATCAGGTTTTCCATGCTGTCCTGGTTGCCTGTCGTCGCTCGATATACCGGTATCGTAATCGCGGTAATCACCAGGTTGATACCGGCCAATGCCGAGAAGGTTTGCTGGAAACGGGGCAGGTTATTTTTCCAGCGCAACCCCAGGTAAGCGATCAGGGCGAGCATTCCAAGCTCGAGGATAATCTGCGCGCATACCAGGCCATAGCCGCGCTGCTCATCGACCAGCAGTAATCCGAGCGCGAAATAGGCGAAGACGGTCAGCAGGACGCAGTAGGTGTTGTAGGGCAGTTTTGCAGGGCTCGAAAGCAACAGGCTCATTAACAGGTACTGCTTGAGGCTTAGCAGCCAGTGCCCGACGATATTTTGCATGGGCGACATCATAACGGGTTAAGATTGCAACACAAGGCGAGGAAAATGAATGAGTAAAATACGCCAGTTGGTTATAATCATGAACTTTTGAACGCCGAATCCCATGAGCAAGTTAGCAGCGACCGATTTGAATAGTTTTCAGGGTCTGATCCAGGCGCTGCAAAACTACTGGTCCGGGCAGGGTTGCGTGATCATGCAGCCGCTGGACATGGAGGTTGGCGCCGGCACTTTTCACCCGGCAACCTTCATCCGGGCCATCGGACCGGAACCCTGGCGCACCGCCTATGTTCAGCCGAGCCGGCGTCCGACCGATGGACGCTACGGCGAGAACCCGAATCGCCTGCAGCATTATTTCCAGTTCCAGGTGCTGCTCAAGCCGTCGCCCGATAATTTCCAGGAACTCTATCTCGGTTCCCTCGAAGCGCTCGGATTCGACACCCTGGTGCACGATATCCGCTTTGTCGAAGACAACTGGGAATCGCCCACGCTCGGCGCCTGGGGCCTCGGCTGGGAGGTCTGGCTCAACGGCATGGAAGTGACCCAGTTTACCTATTTTCAACAGGTCGGCGGTCTCGAGTGCCACCCGGTATCCGGAGAGATCACCTACGGCATAGAACGCCTCGCGATGTACCTGCAGGGCGTCGACAGCATATTCGACCTGGTGTGGAGCCAAGGGCCGCAGGGAGTTGTCACCTATGGCGACATTTATCGTCAGAACGAGATCGAGCAATCGACTTACAACTTCGAGCTCGCCGACACCGACGCGCTGTTCAACTGGTTCGATGTCTGCGAATCGCAGTGCCAGCTGTTGATAGAGAAAAAATTGCCGTTGCCGGCCTACGAGCAGGTTATGAAGGCTTCGCATGCATTCAACCTGCTCGACGCGCGCCACGCGATATCGGTGACCGAGCGGCAGCGCTTCATCCTGCGCCTGCGCACGCTGTCGCGGGGCGTCGCCGGTTGTTACTACGAGTCGCGCGAGGCGCTTGGATTTCCGTTGATCAAGCAGGAGAGCCCCGATGAGCAATGACTGCCTGATCGAAATCGGCACCGAGGAAATGCCGCCGCGAGCCTTGCAGGCGCTGTCGCAAAACTTTGCCGCGCTGGTCGAGAAAGGGCTCGCCGAACACCAGCTGGCGCCGTCATCGGTCGAAATTTTCGCCACGCCGCGAAGGCTCGCGATGCTGTTGCGCGATACGCCCCTGCGCCAGGCCGAACAGCAGGTCGAAAAACGCGGTCCGGCGCTGGGGGCTGCCTTCGACGATGCTGGAAATCCCTCGCGCGCCGCGCTCGGATTCGCCGCCTCCT
>JAOTUD010000199.1 GCA_029864065.1 Gammaproteobacteria bacterium
GGTGACAACCGAAATCGCGGTGGACACGACGATCGCGGCGCTGCTGCGGGTAACGAAGGTCCGGTACTGCTGGGCCAGCACGAAGACCGGCACCCCGCTCGGCAGCGCCGCCTGCATCACCGCTACGACGGGCAAGATTCCTTCCAGTTCGAATACCCGGAAGGCGAGCCACCACGTGATCAGCGGATGCAGGATCAGCTTGGCGAATACCAGCCAGCCGATTTCGACGGTCGCGCCGCGAATCGTGCAGCCCGCGATAAAGAGCCCCGCGGCAAACAGCGCGCAGGGCACGAAAGCACCGCCGAGCAGCTGGAAAAAAATTGAAACCGAACCGGGGACCGCTAATCCCGACGCCGATACCGCGAGCCCGGCGACGACGGCGACGATCGGTGGCCGCGATAAAACGTTCAACAGGGGTGGCCATAAACTGAAGGATGCGCCGCGGCTACGATCCATTTCGATCAACAGGATCGCGAGCGGCGAGAACACCAGACCGGTGATGGTTGCGCCTATAATGCCGGGAATCTTGCCGTCATCGCCGAACAGGGTCAGGATCAGCGGCAGCCCGATATAGGCGGTGCTGGAGTACATCGCGGTCAGGCCGTGCAGCGTGAGGGCGCTGAGGCTGCCCGGAAACATCACGCGGGCAACCGCCATGCCGATTGCGAGCATCGCCAGCATGCCGCCGCCGAGCACCGCGATATAGCGCCAGTTGAAAAATTCGCCGACCGAGATACTGGATAGCGAGGCGAAGATCAGCGCCGGCAGCGCGATCACGAAAACGAAGCGGCTCAGCACCTCGCTCGCGGCGTCCGGCAATAGTTTGATTCGGCCTACGAGGTAGCCGGCGACCATGATCACAAACAGGGGCAGAATGATGCCGGTAACGAGATTGTCCAGGGCCTGTCTCCGGTCTGACGGAGGCTGGAGGGTAAGAGGAGACCGGGGTAAAGTCTACTGCCGCGAAGGAGTTTCGGTATTATGCTAGGGAATGTGCAGCAGCGTACAAGCGCACATAAGCAGCATGCGCAGCTACAAAAACGTCGGGTGCAGGGCGGCGGCTATCAGGCGGAGCAGGGCAGCCGCATTTGCGGGCACTGAACCGGGCGTGGCGCCTGTTTCCACCACAACGGGTTGCTCGCATGGGCGACGATGTCATCGTGGTCGCGGTATTCGCGCTGCTGGATAAAACCCCAGGATTTCGCTTTCGGCGCGTGGATGAAGAGGCTCCAGCACTCGGAATTCTCGGGAATGTTGACCCGGTGAAACACCTGGCCCGAGATAAAGTTGAAGCGCCCGGCGCTTAACCAGCGGCGATGCAATACGTTGTCGTCGCGCGCATCGAGCATGCGGGTTTCCTCGTAGGCGCCGCACAGCACCAGCGACAGCGCGTGCCGCCACGGGTGATTGTGCAGACCGCGGCCTGGATCGCTGGCGACGAAGCGATGCAGGTAGGCCTGGTAGCCGAACGGCAGGCGCAACAAATGGTAGCGTTCGAGATAGGGTTGCCGGTCGGGCCCGTTAATCACGCGGCAGCGACAGTAGGCAGATAACCTGTATAGCAATCGATTAAGCAGGGACATTTACTACTCCTAAAATCAAGTCGTGCTATTATCTGCGACACTGTGGCTCATACGATGAGCCATATACTGAATGAGGTTCAATTTGGACCGCACCGAACGCTTTCACCTGATCGACCAGATGCTGTGCAACCAGCGCGTGGTGACCCGCGCGCAGTTTCTCGACGCGCTCGAGGTGTCGCCGGCGACCTTCAAGCGCGATCTCGAGTACCTGCGCGATCGCCTGATGGCGCCGATCGTCTGGGATCGCGAGTTGCGCGGCTACCGCTACCAGCAGGACCCGAATGCGGCGCAATTTCAACTGCCCGGGCTGTGGTTCAATACCAGCGAAATCCAGGCGCTGCTGTCGATGGATGCGCTGCTGCAAAACTTGCAGCCGGGGGTGTTGTCGAGCCACATCGAACCGCTGCGTTCGCGCATCCGCATGCTGCTCGACGAGGGCGATCACAGCGTCGACGAAATAGCGCGCCGGATTCGCATCGTGCCGCTCGCGGCCAAGGCTTACCGCAGCGAGAACTTCGAGGCATTGTGCCAGGCGCTGCTGGCGCGCAAATGCGTCGATATGACTTATTACAGCCGCCCGAGCGACAGCAGCAGCGAGCGGCGCGTGTCGCCGCAGCGGCTGATCTACTACCGCGACAACTGGTATCTCGACGCCTGGTGTCACCTGCGCAAGGGGTTGCGCAGCTTTTCGATCGACGCGATCCAGGCGCTCGCCGTTACCGCCGAACCCGCCATCGAGATCGACGAGGCCGAGCTGAACCGGGAACTGGAGAGCGGTTACGGGATCTTTTCCGGCGCCGCAACCCGCGTGGCGGTGCTGCGCTTCAGCCCCGAGCTGGCGCGCTGGGTGTCGCGCGAAACCTGGCACCCGCAGCAGACCAGTGAGTATGACGCCGAGGGATACTACGTTCTAACCGTACCCTACAGCCAGGACACCGAGCTGGTGATGGATATACTCAAGTACGGCGCCGAAGTCGAAGTGCTCGAACCGGTCGAACTGCGTCAACGGGTTAAGCAGCGCATCGACGCGATGCAGGCCCTGTATAACGGCAGCTAGCCAGGCGCTACCACAACGAGATTTCGATATTGTCGAGCAGGCGCGTCGCGCCGAGCGCCGCGGTGACGAGGATGACGAGATCGCGGTCGGCGGGCGCCGCCGGCAGCAGCGTCTCGGTGTTGCAGACGCTGAAGTAATCGGTCTTGAAACCGGCCACGTCTAGATCCTCGATGGCGCGCCGTTCAATCGCCTTGAAATCGCGCTCGCCCTCGTCGATCTGCCGCGCCGCGCCGCGCAGGGTCTGGTAAATAAGCGCCGCCTTTTCCTTCTGCGCAGCGTCGAGGTACTGGTTGCGCGAACTGGTGGCGAGCCCCGAGGCCTCGCGCGTGGTTTCCTGGCCGATGATCTGCACGTCGAGATTGAAATCCTCGACCATCTTGCTGATCACGCGGTACTGCTGGAAATCCTTCTTGCCGAACACCGACACGTCGGGCCTGACGATGTTGAACAGTTTCAGTACCACGGTCGCGACCCCGGTGAAGTGGCCCGGACGATGCGCGCCCTCGTAATTGTCGGTCAGATCGGTGACCTGCACCTTGCTGATGCGCTCGAGGCCTTCCGGGTAGAGCTCGGACGCGGTCGGCAGGTACACCAGGTCGCAGCCAGCCGCCTCGAGCTGTTCGATATCGGCCTCGAGGCTGCGCGGGTAGTGATCCCAGTCCTCGTTCGGTCCGAACTGCATCGGGTTGACGAAAATACTGCAAATGGTGCGATCGCACAGCGACTGGCCCTTTTCGATCAGCGACATGTGCCCGGCGTGCAGGTTGCCCATGGTCGGAATAAACGCGATCGTCTGTCCATGGTCCTTCCAGTGCTGCACGTACTGCCGCAGTTCATTGACGCTGGTGGCCTGGTACATGGCTGCGGCCTCAGGTGAAGATATGCGTCTGGTCGGGGAACTGCCGGCGCTTGACCTCGCTGACGTAGCGCTTGATCGCGGCCTGGATGCTCGACTGCCCCTGCATAAAGTTCTTGGAAAACTTCGGTTTCTTGCCCGGGGTCACGTTCAGCACGTCGTGCAACACCAGGATCTGGCCATCGACGTCGACGCCGGCGCCGATGCCGATTACCGGAATTTCGAGCCTCGCGGTGATCTCCGCCGCGAGCGCCGCGGGCACGCACTCGAGCAGCAGCAGGTCGGTGCCCGCCGCTTCCAGTTCGAGCGCGGTGGCGCGCATCTGTTCGGCCGCGGCCCGGGCCTTGCCCTGCACGCGGTAACCGCCCATCTTGTGCACCATCTGCGGCTGCAGACCGAGATGCGAGCAGCTTGCGATGCCGAATTTCGCCAGGGTTTCGACCGTTTTCAACTGCGTCTGGCCGCCCTCGAGCTTGACCACCTGCGCCTCGGTCGCCTTCAACAGGACGCTCGCATTGTCGATCGCCTGCTGCGGCGAATTGAGCGAACCGAAGGGCATGTCCAGCATCAGCATCGCATTGCGCAGACCGGCGGCGACGGCCTTGCCGTGATAGCAGATTTCGTCGAGGGTGACCGGAATCGTCGTCTCGTGTCCCTGGATAACCATGCCGAGCGAATCCCCGACCAGCACCACCTCGATCCCACAATCCTCGACCAGGCTCGCAAAGCTGTAGTCGTAAGCGGTCAGGCAGACGAACTTCTCGTCGTCCTGCTTCATTTTCCTGAGATGCGGAATCGTGATCTTATTATCGATTGGTTTCGGTATATACATTCAGATCCCCGTCAGAGAGCGAATGATGACTGATTGAAATAGTGGCGTCCAGAATGGATATCGTTGATTTTGTCGAGGATTTCGCGGTAATCGTCGTCGTTGTTGATCAGATCGACCGAGCGGGTGTTGACGGTGAGCAGCGCGCTGTCGTCGTAATCGTGAAAAAACCGGGTGTAGGACTCGGACAGGCGCAGCAGGTAATCGTCGCGGATCTGCTGCTCGTACTCGATGCCGCGGCGCGCGATGCGTTCGCGCAGCGTTTCGATCGGCGCCTGCAGGTAGATGACCAGATCGGGGCGCGGCGCGTCCAGGGTTAAATGCGTGTAAATCTGCTCGTAGAGCGCGAGTTCGTCGCTATTCAAGGTCATCTGCGCGAACAGGCGATCCTTGTCGACCATGAAATCGGCGACGTAGGAGCCATGAAACATGTCGGCCTGGCGGAAGTCCTGCACCTGCTGCGCGCGCTGCAGCAGGAAATGCAGCTGCGCCGACAACGCGTATTGCCGCGGGTTGTGGTAGAAGCTGGCCAGGAACGGGTTTTCCTCGGCCTTTTCCAGCAGCACCTGGCCGCCGAATTCGTCGGCCAGCCGGTGCGCGAGGCTGGTCTTGCCGACGCCGATCGGACCCTCGACGACGATATAGCGAAAGCGTTCAGGCATCGGGCCGGTCCAGTTTCTCCATGCGCAGCACGGGCGCTGCGTTTATCAGGTAACTGAGGCTGCCGTAACCGGCGATGAAACGGTCGCCCTCGATTTCGAACATCGGCTCGAGCACGAAGCGGCGCCGCGAAAACTCGGGGTGCGGCACGGTCAGGTGGCTGTCGTTCATGTGGCGATTACCGAACAGGATTATGTCGAGATCGAGCGTGCGCGGCGCCCAGCGCTCATCGTTTTCGCGGTGTCGATAGTAGGCGTGTTCGATGGCCTGCAGCTCGAGCAGCAACGCCATCGGTTCGAGGTTGGTTTCGACCTTGACGACCGCGTTGATGTAGTCGTCCTGAGGAATATCGCTGATGGCCTCGTTGCGATACAGCGACGAGCGCGCGAGCAGACGGCAATGGTTGATATGGTCGAGCGCCTGGATCGCCTCCTCGACGATCGTAATCGAATCGCCGAGGTTACTGCCGAGCGCGATGAAAACCTCTTCAGCCGGCATTGCGTCTGCGCCGGCGCGGCCGCGGCTTGCGCTTGCTTTCCGGTTCCCTTTCGACCTCGTGCTCGAGCTGGAAATCGGTCCACCAGTGGCACAGGCGATGCGGCATCAGCGCGACCATCGACTGGATGCACATGAAATCGTAGGCGGCGCGAAACACCGGGTGGGCGAGCAATCGCAGCGGTTGCTTGCCCTGGGTACGGTGAAACTTCGGCTGCGAACTCCAGATATCGCGCGCCATCTGGCTGAAGCGCCGCGGAATCGACACGTGGCGCACCTGGCGTTTCATGATGGGTTCGCCGACCTGTACCAGGGCCGAAATCATTTTCTGCCGATCCGGTTGTATGCGGCTCGCTTCCTGGTGCACGGCCGGCCACAGCAGCACCGCGAAAATGAAGCCCGGCGACACTGGCTGTCCGGTGTTGACCCGGCTGTCGGTGTTGACCAGCGCCTGGTCGATAAAGTCGAGCATCGCCTCGGACGGTTCGTCCTGCAGCCACTCGTCGAGTGCGGGGACGAGGTATTTGAGCAGCTTGTATTCG
>JAOTUD010000200.1 GCA_029864065.1 Gammaproteobacteria bacterium
CTTGCCCCACAGGTAAAAGTAAGCCTCGTCGGAATTTACCGGCAGCGTGTAAGCCACGTATAGCTTGACCAGCAGCAGGACCGCTAGGGTTGCAGCAAAAGCGATGCGCTGGCGCTCCCCCGTCGTCCCGCCGATAGCCGTCTGCCGCAGCGACGATGCAGTTTGGCGCGATTCAGCCATCGAGCCGATGACCGAAGACCGCGGGAACGAGCATGAAAATACCGCCGCGCCGCGGCAGCCGCGTATTCGGACTCAGCACCCTGACCGTTCCGTTGTCACGGCGCCCGGCGCCAGCGCTACTGCAAAAAGATCTCTACGAGCGGTGCCCGGGCCTGTCATCGAAAGCTTACTCCGTGTTTGAAATGCATTGATTACCCGACCAGATGCGCGAGGTTGCGCCCGGCGCGGCGGGTGGGGGAAGGATAAACACCTACTTTTATGCAGGCAAGCCTCATATTTTAAAAGCCAATACATCTGTTTAGGTCGATGGTTCGGTTAGAATAGGCCGGCGCACCGGCAAACGGCCCGGGAAACCGGGGCCCGTCTTTCAACCGCGTCGACTGAATGCAGGTATCGGTCAGAGCAGGTCGATTTACCGTTAGCCGGCGAGCGGTGATAGGATTCGGCCCAATAATATTTTTATCGAGACTGTGCAGCATGAACCAGGACCGCAAATGAAACCAGTCGCGTTTCCATTAGTCGTCGATCTCGACGGAACGCTGACCCCGTCAGACACCCTGGTAGAATCCATCGTACGGCTGCTCAAGCAATCCCCGTTCAATCTCGTTGCGCTGGTATTCTGGCTAACCCGGGGGCGGGTGGCATTCAAGCGGTTTGTCGCATCGAGATCCGATTTCTCGGCGGAGCAACTGCCTTATCGAAAGCCGTTGCTCGACTACCTGGGCAAGGAAAGGGCCGCCGGCCGCCAGATTGTGCTCGCGACCGCCTCCCATAAACGCGTGGCCGACGAAGTATCGAGGCATCTGGGTCTTTTCGATGACGTGATCGCTACCGAAAACGGTATAAATCTGAAAGGCAGGAACAAGCTGAAGGCGATCAACGATCGCGTCGGCGAACACTTCGTTTACGCCGGCGACAGCGCGTCCGATATTCCCATCTGGAAGTCAGCCGCCGCCGCGGTACTCGTCAACGCTTCCGCCGCGGTCGCCAGAACCGTGCGCTCGTCGACACCGATCGAGCTCGAGTTTCCGCGGTCGCGCGCAAATTACCACACCTGGCTACGGGCGTTGCGCGTTCATCAATGGCTCAAGAACCTGCTTATATTCGTACCCTTGCTAACCGCCTTTTCGCTTTTCGACGCCGACAAGCTGATGACGTCGGCGATCGCATTTTTCGCGTTTTCACTGGTGGCCTCGGCAACCTACATGGTCAACGATATCCTCGATATCGAGAGCGACCGGGTGCACCCGCGCAAACGCTTCCGCCCGATTGCAAATGCCGAGATATCCGTGGCCTCGGCAATGCTGGTTGCCGTTATTCTGCTGATCGCCGGGCTGGGCCTGGCGCTGCTCGACTCGCTGCAGGTTTTCCTGATGGTGCTGCTGTATCTTGTCGTGACGAGCGGCTATAGCTGGTTTCTGAAGCGCTTTACGCTGGTCGACGTTATCGTGCTGTCGCTGCTCTACACGCTGAGGATCCTGGTCGGCTCCGTCGCCATCGAGGTACCGATGAGCACCTGGTTGCTCGCATTCTCGCTATTCCTGTTCCTGAGCCTGGCGCTGGTCAAGCGATGCTCGGAGCTGGTGACCTATGAAAAGGTCGGCGGCGACACCGCCAGCGGACGGGGATACCGCGTCAGCGACCTGACCGTACTGTGGCCGCTCGGCGTCGGCGCATCCGTCTCCGCGGTCGTCGTCTTCGGATTGTTTATCAACGCCCCGGAAACCGCGGCCAGGTATCACAGCCCCAACCTGCTGTGGATTGCCGCGCTGGCGCTTTTCTACTGGCTGTCACGCCTGTGGATAAAGACCTCGAGGGGAGAAATTCACGATGACCCGCTGGTTTATGCGATCAAGGATCGCGGCAGTTGGGTCGTGTTCCTGGCGATGGTCGCGTCGATGATCTCGGCTTTATACTACTTGCGAGGCTTCCAGTTATGAAGACCCTAATCGTTGCGATCCTCAGTATCGTTTTCGCGGTAAGCGCCCAGTTTTCACTGAAGAAAGGAATGTCCAGCGCCGAAATCAAGGCGGCGCTGTCGGAGCCTTTCGGCGTTCACTCGGCAGTCACGGTATTCTCCGACAAGTTCGTGTTCGGCGGTTTCGTACTCTATACCCTCGCAGCCCTGGTCTGGCTCAGGGTGATTTCGACCTGGGACGTGAGCAAGGCCTACCCGCTGATGGGACTGGGATTCGTTTTTACGGTCATCATCGGCTGGATGATCGGTGAGCAGGTTACCGCGGCGCGCGCCTTCGGCGTGATGCTGATCTGCGCCGGCGTGGTCCTGGTGGGCCAGAGTTGAAGCGCCATGAATGGCGCGGCCTGGCGGACACGACGGCCGACCGCAACGCGCTCCGCGGGCCGTAACCGCGCGGCGTCAACCTTACGGAGGTAAAACCGCCATGTCAGACAATGCCGAAGAAGGTATCGCCCGCGCCCAGGCCGCGGCCGCTAAAGCCCAGGGAACCGAGGGAGACCTGCTGCGCGGGCACCATGTACGCAGCATCGCCTACCTGGACGAACGTATCCTGATCTTCCTGCTCGCGATCGCATTTATCGGCCTGATCGTGATTTGGGCCACGGCGACCTCGAAGCTGGTGCTTTACGGTTCGTTCGCTGCCGTCATTCTGCTGTCAATCGTAGGGGGAAGGGCAAGGGTCAAGCGCATAGAAAGAACCCGGCAGGAAAGAGAACGCCAGGCGAAGGAATGGCAATCCTAAGCCAGGGAATAGGCCCTAAGCCGAATAGTCACGCGCGACGTGCGCAGGTATTCTGCCACGTGTTACCGGCCGCCGACGCGCAACATTGTTTGAACTGACCACGGCTAACTATCATGATCTATCGAGATATCGACATACCCACCGCGGATGGCGTGATGAACACCCTCCTCACCCATCCCGACGAAAACGGGCCTCACCCGGTCGTATTGTTCCTGATGGATGCACCGGGCAAGCGCAAGGAATTGCACGATATGGCAAGCCGGCTTGGATCCGCCGGGTACTACGTGATGCTACCCAACCTCTACTACCGGCGCCTGCGCGAGTTCGATATGAGCAGTTCCAGCCGGGAAGAGATGTTCGAGCACATGCATTCGCTGACCAATGCCATGGTTTGCGAGGACGTTCGCGCGCTGATGGATTTTGCCGCAGCGGATAGCGCCGCCCGCGAGGGCAAGCTGGGCTGCGTCGGTTACTGTATGAGCGGCCCGTTCGCGTTCGCGGCCGCGGCCGCCTTTCCCGATCGCATCGCCGCCTCGGCGTCGATTCACGGGGTACGCCTGTGCGTTGACGCCGACGACTCGCCACACCTCTCGGCGGCAAAAATCAGGGGCGAAATGTACTTTGGCTGTGCCGAGGTAGACGAGCACGCGCCGCGGCAAATGATCGAGGACCTGGAGACTCACCTCGCCGCTACCGGCATCAATTACCGCGTCGAGATATACCCGGGAACGGAACACGGATTCGTGTTTCCGCTGCGGCAGGGCAAGTATCACCGGGAATCAGCCGAACGGCACTGGGAACGACTGCTGGCGATGTACGACCGTTGCCTTTGAAGCGCCGTCTCGAAGGCAATGGTTACCGGCCCGTGATACCAATCGCAAGCAATCGAAGGAAGCGCCCACGGCGTCGCCGTTTGCCGCCGACCCGCATCGAATCGATGCGCTGGAGAGCGCCGCTTGGCTGAGTCGAAAGCGCTGCAGGTACTGCTGGACACGCTGCCCCAGGTCGGGCGCGTGATGTGGATTGGTATCAGGCCGTCGCGGGCAGAACCGATGATGGCGCTCGATTCGGTGCAGGTAGCCGTTGACAGGAGTCTCGCAGGAGACCGTTTCAACGGCAGCGCAGGCAATCCCAGGCAGGTGACGCTGATCCAGCAGGAGCATCTCGACGTCATCGCCGCCTGCCTCGGGCGCGAACCCATTGCGCGCGCGCTGTTGCGCCGCAACATCGTGGTTGCCGGCATCAACCTGCTGGCATTGAAAGACAAGATGTTTCGCGTCGGCGATGCGCTGCTGGAATTCAGCGGTCTCTGCCACCCCTGCAGCAAGATGGAGCGCCAGCCGGGCGCGGGCGGTTATAACGCGATGCGCGGTCATGGCGGCATTACCGCGCGCGTGCTCGAGGCAGGACTGGTGCGCATCGACCCCGCGGTTTTCTATCAAGGCAATAACGCGCAACGCGGGCAACGGGCATTAACGGGCCTGGTGACCTGGCATGAGAGACCCGTTATCGCAAAGCTATGAAGCAAGACAGGCTCATGTTGCCTGATACGCATAAAATTTCGGATAATTGGCCCGTCATGCACCAGGCGTGGCACACTTAATCTAAGGGGAAAGGAAATGGCTCAATACATTATCACCTACCTGGGCGGCGATCAGCCTTCCAGCCCGGACGAAGGCAAGCGACATTTTGCCAAGTATAAGCAATGGTTATCCTCGTTGGGGGACGCCGCTATCAGTCCCGCCAATCCGTTCAGGAATACCAGCACGGTACACCCCGATGGAACCGTAACCGGCGGCAGCACGATATCGATGTCCGGTTACACCATAATCGAGGCGGATTCCATGGAACAGGCGCTGGAGATTGCCCGGGCTTGCCCGTTTCTCGAAATCGGCGGTACGCTCGAAGTGTCAGAGCTGATGCCGATGCCATTCTGAGATATGAAAATCGCCTGGATTGCCGTTTTTATTATTGTCCTGGTATGGTCGGGCATAAACCCGAAAGACTATCCTACCTGGGCCCTGGAAGTGGCGCCCGCGGTCATCGGGCTGGCGATGCTGGTCGCCACCTACCGCGCGTTTCCGCTGACGCCGCTGCTTTATACGCTGATACTCGTCCATTGCCTCGTGCTGATGGTCGGGGGGCATTACACCTATGCCGAGGTGCCCCTGTTCGATGCGCTGAAGCCGGTGCTGAATTTCGAAAGAAACAACTTCGACAAGCTCGGGCATTTGCTGCAGGGCTTCGTTCCGGCACTGATCGCGCGCGAAATACTGATCAGGCACGCCGTGCTGACTTCGCCAGCCTGGCGCAATTTCTTCATCGTCTGCTTTTGCCTCGCGCTTAGCGCCGTATATGAAATACTCGAGTGGGCGGTCGCGGAAATTTCCGCTGCCGGCGCCGAGGCGTTCCTCGGTACCCAGGGATATGCGTGGGATACGCAGTCCGACATGGCGTTTGCGCTGGCTGGCGCTGTTCTGGCCCTGGTCATGCTGGGACGCCTCCATGATGTCCAGATTCGAAATATAACGACCCGGCACAACCAGCCGGGATCGGCGGCCACCGCCGCCAGGGAGCGGCGCGAATCATGACCGGTAGCGAAGTCAGCTGGCCTGCATTCATCAAAGAGGCGGGACTCGGAAATGCGCTAATTGGCCGGCAACGGGCAAGCACCGAGCGAGAGCCGTGCAACCAGGCCAGACTCGATCGATCGGCGCCGAATCCGGCTACGGCGCCAGCTGAGAAAAACGGGATGAAAAATGCATAGAAGCCGACTCGGTGGACTGATCATCGATTGCCGGGCCGACGATCTCGACGTGGCCGAGAAATTCTGGACTCGAGCTCTCGGTTACAAGACGATTCCGTCGACGCTGCCGCAGGACGAGAACTACGTGTTACTCGATACCGGGCCGGACGAACCCCATATCGAGCTGCAGAAAGTCAGCCATCCGAGCCGCGTGCACCTGGATATCGAGACCGACGATGTCGAGGCCGAGGTATCGAGGCTCGAAAAACTGGGCGCCAGGCGGCTGCACAAGGTGCGTGACTGGTGGGTGATGGAAGCCCCGACCGGACACCGCTTCTGCGTGGTT
>JAOTUD010000201.1 GCA_029864065.1 Gammaproteobacteria bacterium
ATCAAGCGTACCGCTCGCCGAATCGACAAAATGGAGCCGCCCTACAAGAAAGCCTTCATAGAGGTCGACGAACGCTGGGCCGACAGGACGCACTGGCTGTCGCTCGGCATCATGAAGGACAAGGTGACCTTCGGCTATTACCTGAACTCGGTCGACCTGGACTACGACTTTAACAAGAACATCATTCAGCAGGACGAGGACCGCCGCGTTTACAACCTGCTGTGGTGGCGCACGATCCTGGTCAGCATCATCGTGACCCTCGCCTGCCTGGTGCTGGCCTACCCGGTTGCCTACCTGCTGGCGACGCTGCCGATGCGCATTTCCAACCTGCTGATGATTTGCGTGCTGATGCCGTTCTGGACCTCGCTACTGGTGCGCATCGTCGCGTGGATGATCATGCTGCAGCAAAACGGGGTCGTCAACGACACGCTGGTCGCGGCCGGGATCCTCAGCGACGAAAACCGATGGGCGATGATGTACAACTTCAACGGCACCGTCATCGTCATGACGCAGATCCTGTTGCCGTTCATGATTCTGCCGATTTACAGCGTCATGAAGACGATCCCGCCGAGTTTCATGAGGGCGGCGCAAAACCTCGGCGCGACGCCGACGCTTGCCTTCATCCGCGTCTACGTGCCGCAGACCATCCCCGGGGTCGGCGCCGGCTGTATCCTGGTGTTTATCGTCGCGATCGGCTACTACATCACGCCCGAGCTGGTCGGCGGCAAGGATGGTCGCCTGATCGGCAACATGGTGGCCTACCATATGCAGCGCTCGCTGAACTGGGGCCTCGCCGCGGCGATGGGCACAATCCTGCTGGTGGTGATCCTGGTAATGTACTGGATTTATGACAAGATCGTCGGCATCGACAACATGAAGATGGGTTAGAGACATGGCGCTACCGATTTATGCAACCCCCGGGCAACGCATCTGGCACTACTGCTACATGGCGTTTTGCATCTTCGTGCTGTTCTTCCTGGTGGCCCCGCTGGTCGCGGTCATCCCGCTGTCGTTTACGTCGTCGCCGTTCCTGAATTTCACCCCGGAAATGCTCGCCCTCGATCCCGAGGGATTTTCGGTGCGCTGGTACAAGAGCCTGTTCGGCATGTGCGGCGACATCGACGCCGTCGCGTCGACGATGTGCAATGACAAGTGGATGACCGGCGCCGGCCGCAGCCTTTATTACGCGGTGCTTTCGACGCTGCTCGCCACCTTCCTCGGCACGCTGGCGGCGCTCGGCCTGTCCAGCGAACATATGCCCGCCAAGCGCCCGATCATGGCATTGATGATTTCGCCGCTGATCGTGCCGCTGATCATTACCGCGGCCGGCATGGCGTTCTTTTTCGCCAGGGTCAACCTGTCGAACACCGACGCCGGCATTATCCTCGCCTACACGATCCTGGGCATGCCCTTCGTCGTGATCACGGTAACCTCGACGCTGGTCGGCTTCGACCGGGGCCTGATGCGCGCCGCGGCCAACCTCGGCGGCACCCCGGCCTATAATTTTTTCAAGATCCAGATGCCGCTGATCGCCCCCGGCATGATTTCGGGCGCGCTGTTCGCGTTCATCACGGCCTTCGACGAAATCGTCATCATCCTGTTCATCGGCGGCCCCGGCCAGCATACGCTGCCGCGCCAGATGTGGTCCGGCATCCGCCAGGAAATCAGTCCGACGATCCTGTCCGCGGCGACCATCCTGGTGCTGTTTTCGATATTGCTGCTGACCACGCTGGAACTGCTGCGCCGGCGCAGCGAGCGCATCCGGGGTATAACGCCGCACTAAACGGCGCCCTTGAGCGCAGATCCAGTCCCTCGATCGGTTCAGCCATAGTCTCATCGATATGAATGCAGGCGACAGGGTGTATTACCTGTACACCGATAAAAACGGTACCGAAATCAAGTACGCGGCGATAATCCTCGCGCAACAGGACGAGGGTTACCTGATCCGCATCGGCAGCTACGACGTGCATACCAGGGAAATAAAGACACTCGAATCGATTGCACCCGCGGCGAGCCTCGAACCGCGCTCGATTCCGTGCAGCTACGAGAACGAACTGAATGGCCGGGCGTAAGTGCTAACGACGCTTAACGCGATTACCCCGATTTTCCTGATCATCGCAACCGGCTACCTGCTGTTCAGAACCAGGGTGGTCGACGAGGCGGTCTGGTCGGCGATCGAACATATCTGTTTCTACCTGCTGCTGCCGTTTCTGATCATTCGCACGCTGAGCCGGGCCAACCTGGGTAACGTCCCGATAATCGACTTCGTGACCGTGCTGGTGGTCGCGATTCTCGGCATGTCCGCGGTACTGATATTGACCCATGCGCTGGTCTGGAAACGATTTCCGCAAAGCGGCCCAAGTTTCAGCAGTATATTCCAGGGCGCGACCCGGTTTCACGGTTTCGTCGCGATCGCGGTGATCGGCCCGCTTTACGGCGACGACGGCGTAGCGCTGGGGGCACTGGCGCTGGCCATCATGGTGCCGCTGCTCAACGTCATCTCGGTAATCGTGTTATCCATTTACGGGCATAGCGAAACCCGGCCCGAAGTCGCCGCCGTGATCCGCAAAATTCTGACCAATCCGTTGATCATCGCCTGCGCCGTGGGTCTCCTGCTTAACCGGATCGACGTGCCAGACATCCTGTTCCAGGCAATCGACATCATCGGCGCCGGGGGCCTCGGACTCGCGCTGCTCGCGGTCGGCGCCGGCATGAAACTCGGCCACGCGGCGCAACACAAGCTGCTGCTCGCGATCGGCGTATTGACCCGACTGATCGGCATGCCGATTATGGTCATCATCATGTCCTGGCTGGTCGGGCTGGACGGGCTCGCGCGTAGCGTGGCAATTATTGCGGGTGCAGTCCCGACCGCGGCCTCGGCCTACGTCATGGCGCGCAAGATGGGCGGCAACGCCGAACTGATGTCGAGCATCGTGACCTTCCAGGTCCTGGTCGCATTCTTTACGCTGCCGATGTTCATTTACGTCGCCGAATTGCTCTAGCCTGATCGGAAACAATCGCCTGTCATCACTGCGGCGCAAGCCGCACAGTTCTTGGTCAGATCGAAAATTAATGAGGCACAGCCCTGGCTTGTCAGAGGACAGGTTTTTGATCTGACCAAAAACTATTTGGAGGGTAGCAGGGATCGAGGTGGATGGCGCGGTCCGACGCCTCGGGTCGAGCCCGGCACGACGGGGAAGGATTGTCGTTACGGGGCGCTCAATTCGCGGAAGTAGTCGGCGACCATGGCTTTGTACTCATCCGGCAACTCGGTCGAGCCGGAAACCAGCAGTTGCAGAACTTCCGTCTCGTTCAATTGCCCGCGCAGCCTGTACTCGAGTTCCATCAGCGCCCGTAGCGCGAGGTCCTGCTGCTGCGTGGACAGCGAATCCCTCCGGCCATCGCCGTCCCCGGCAAGTTCGTTGAGCTTTTCGAGCACCGGATCGATGTCTCCGGCCGACACGCCCTGGGCGACGAGACGCCCCCCCAGTTCGCCGGCCCGCTCGGCGATGCCTTCGAGCTCGCGCCAGATGATACCCTCTGCGTCGACTCCGCCGCCACCGGGACCAACGGCGGTGCCGGCCTGCTCGGCCGCCGTACCGCTGCGTTCGCGAATAACGCGAAGCTCCCGCGTCAGCGCCCGCATCTGCTCCAGCGAGCGCTCCAGCCCGCGGGCACTCTGCTCACCGACATTCGCCCGCGCCGACTCGATATGCTCGCGTATTTGCGCGAGGCCCTGCTGGATTTCGGCTTCGTTGTCGATGGCGTGCTGCTTTTGCTGCAGTAAAACCATTTGCCGGGTGCGTCCGATGCGGTCATGCAGGCGGTACTCGCGCGCCGTCCCGATCGCCTGCTTCAGCGACTCCCCGGCCTGCGGCTGCCGCTCGCGCGCGGAATCCGTCAGCTCGCCGAGCTCGGCTTCGAGCCTCGACAGCTCGTTCGACAGATCCTGCTTGCTGTCCTCGAGCCGCTGCAGCTGCGCCTTGAGCTCGTCGCCCCAGCCTTCCTGCAGTTGCGTTACCTGCTCTTTTATCGCGGCCTGCTTTTTTTCGATCCTTTCGGCGCGGCGCAGGCTGCGTTCGATTTCCTCGCCAAACTCGGCGACGCGGCTCTGATCCAGCAGGCGCTGTGCCTCGCGTATGCCCGCGGCCGCCTGCCGCGCCTGGTCGGCGTTGCCGCCGCCAGCGCTACTGGCGTTGCGCCGCATCGCCTGGGCGGCCTCCCTCATCTGGTCGATCGACTGCTGCACCTGGGGATTGGGCTGCTCACGCGTCAGTCGTTCCAGTTGCCGCGCCATTTCCTCGAGTTGCTCGGCGAGCGCGAGCTGTCGCTCATCACTGGCGTCGCTCGACGCCTGTTGCTGGCCGCGCATACGTCGCTCTACTTCCTGTTGCTGGCGACGCGCCAGTTCGCGCAATCGTTCCAGGGTTTCATCGATGACCTGCTCGGCGGAGGACTGCTGCTGCCCACGCTGCACCGTCTCGTACTGGTTGCGCAACTTGTCCATTTCCAGCCGAAATAGATTGGCCAGGTCCTCGCTGCCGGTGTTGTTTCCCGCCCCGCCACCGCCGCGACTGGCGAACGACAGGTTGATGTCCCTGAAAGCCGCGTCCGCCCGTTGCAGGTGCTTCAACGCTACCTGCGCGTCCGACAACGCGGTGTCGATTTCGCTTGCCTTGAGCTTGTTCTCGACCTTGATCATCGCCTCGGCGGCGAGCGGCAATTCCTCTGTTACTATCCTGTAGCGCTCGTCCTGCTGCACCAGCGGACGGCTGCCGATACGGCGCACGATCGCTTCCACGCGGTCGCGAATACGGGCTTCGGCGGTGGCCAGCAATTCGAGGTTTTGCCGGTAGGTTTCGGCGTCGTAGTTATCGCGATCGCGGATCATTTTGAAAGTGGCGACCACGAACTGTTTTTGCTGCTCGGATAAAAATTCCTGCTGCTGCCCTCCCTGGCCGCCGCCTCCGCCGCCGCCCCCCTGGTCGGCGCTGCGATAATTGGTGCTGAACGGGCGCACTTGGTAAAAGAATATATCGCTGGTTGCGGTTCTCACCCGCCCTTCCGGGGCGACTTCTCTTGCCTGCACGTAATAAGAAATCAGGTCGCCCGGGCGCAGTTCCAGGTCCTCGAGGTAGACGATATGCTCGGCCTCGACCTGCTGCCGATTGGCGGGTTCCTCGAGCGCCGGCACCAGCCTTACTCTTTGCTCGTCTTCGCCATTGATCGACAGCACCAGGTCCAGGCTGGCGATGCCCTGGTCATCGCTGGCGCGGATTTGCATGGGCGGCTCCTCGATCATGCTGACCTTGGTATCCCTGCCGGGGCTTTTGATCGAAACGCTGGGAAAGCCATCGTTCAGCACGGTTACGCGATACTCCGGGGAGGCGTCTACCAGGATACCGCTGGCGCGTTGCAGCCTGACCCGGTAAGCGCCGTTTTGCTCGACCATCAGCGCAGCGACCCATTCGCCATCGCGTTCGACGAGTTCGATACTGCGGCCGTCATCGAACAGCAGTTGGCCGCCGGGGATATCGATAGTCGGTACGATTCGCACCTCGACCCGGGTGTCGCGCAAGGCCGTGATATCGCCGGATCCGAGGCTGGCTTCGGGCGCTAGCATGGTATAAGCGGGATAATGATAGCGCAGGCCGATCTCCTCGATCGCCGGGATCGCGGCCACGTCGATGCGGTAGGTCGCCGAACGCTGGCCGGCGCCGTCGACGAGGTAATCGACGCCACGCGTCAGGTCGAACAGGAAAGCCTCGTAGACGCCCGGGTTTACGCCCTGGGTCATCTCGATCTGCCGCCACGAGGCGCCCCCGTCCTGCGACATCGACAGCATGACGCCGTCGCCGTCGAAGCCTTCGATCAGGGCGCTGATCAACTGGTCCGAGCCCTGCGCAATTTCGACGTTGCCCGGGCTGAGCTCGATACGGTACGGGGAATACTGGCTGGCGCCGGTCCAGGGCATCAGCAATGCCGGCGCGC
>JAOTUD010000202.1 GCA_029864065.1 Gammaproteobacteria bacterium
CTTATATCGTCGTCGTCGTCGACGAGTTCGCCGACATGATGATGGTGGTCGGCAAGAAGGTCGAGGAACTGATCGCGCGCCTCGCGCAAAAGGCACGCGCCTCGGGGATTCACCTGCTGCTGGCCACGCAGCGGCCGTCGGTCGATGTCATTACCGGTCTGATCAAGTCGAACATACCGACGCGCATCGCGTTCCAGGTGTCGTCCAAGATCGATTCGCGCACCATCCTCGACCAGATGGGCGCGGAAACGTTGCTCGGGCACGGCGATATGCTGTACCTGCCGCCCGGCACCAGCGTGCCGGTGCGCATACATGGCGCTTTCGTCGACGACCACGAGGTGCACGCGGTGATCAACGAAATCAGGAAGCTGGGCGAACCAAATTACATCGAGGATGTCCTCGAGGAGTCGACCGCGGCGGTTTTGCCGGGCGAGGCGCCTCGCGATTCCAACGGCGACGAGGCCGATCCGCTATACGATGAAGCCGTCGCGGTCGTTACCGAGACGCGAAAAGCGTCGATCTCTTACGTGCAGCGGCGCCTTAAAATCGGTTACAACCGGGCCGCGCGCATGATCGAGGAAATGGAGGCCGCGGGCGTGGTCTCGATGGTGCAGTCGAACGGCAGCCGGGAAGTGCTGGCGCCACCACCTCCACCGGCGGACTGAATATGAAATACCTGATGTTACTGCTTGCACTGGCGCTGGCCCCGGCCGGCGCCAACGATGACGACGCCACGCAACGCCTGCGCGCGGCGCTCAAGAACATGGATAACCTGAGCGCGGATTTCAAACAGACGCTGCGCGACGAGGACAAGAAAATCGTGCAGCAGAGCCGCGGCACGCTGGCCCTGCAGCGGCCGGGTAAATTCGCCTGGATTTACACCGAACCGTTCGAGCAGCGCATCATCGCCGACGGCAAGGAGCTGTGGATTTACGACGTCGAGCTCGACCAGGTTACGGTCAAGCCGATGGACGAGGGCCTTTCCAACGCGCCGATCATGATCCTGATGAAAAAATCCGACGTCACCCGGGAATTTGTCGTGCGTGAGGTCGGGCAGCGCAAGTTTCTTTACTGGGTCGAGCTCGAGCCGCAGGCGACCGACCTCGAGTACAACCGCATCTTCATAGGGCTCGACGACGGCAGCGTACGCGCGATGGAATTGCAGGATCAATTTGGCCAGAGCACGCAGATCGTGTTCGAAAACCTGCGCGTCGGGGTCGTGCATAATCCCGCCGTGTTCAAGTTTGTGCCGCCTCCCGGGGTGGACGTCTATGGCGTCGGCGGCTAACACACGCGCAAGCCCGGTTATTCAGCATGAGCGATTTATTCGAAGCGGAGTCGGGATTCAGGCCGCTGGCTGATCGCATGCGACCGCGCAAGCTGGAGCAGGTAGCCGGCCAGTCGCACCTGCTCGCACCGGGCAAGCCGTTACGGCAGGCGATCGAAGCCAACAGGCTGCATTCGATGATCCTGTGGGGACCTCCCGGCACCGGCAAGACGACCATTGCACGACTGATCGCCGAGTATTCCGACGCCCGTTTCATCACCTTGTCCGCGGTGCTGGCCGGGGTCAAGGACATCCGCGCTTCCATCGAGCAGGCGCGTCAGCACCAGGGTTTGACGGTGCTGTTCATCGACGAAGTGCATCGCTTCAACAAGGCGCAACAGGACGGGTTTCTGCCCTTCATCGAGGATGGCACCATTCTGTTCGTCGGCGCCACTACCGAAAATCCTTCCTTCGAACTGAATAACGCGCTGCTGTCGCGTACCCGCACCTACGTGCTCAAGCCTATCTCCATCGAAGACATCGAAGGCGTCGTCAGGCGCGCGCTCGAGGATCGCGAGTTCGGCCTCGGAGAACGGGGTCTCGGTATCGACGCCGAGGCCAGCCGGATGCTCGCGCAGGCCGCCGACGGCGATGCCCGGCGCGCGCTGACCTACCTCGAAATCATCAGCGACCTGGTCGAAGACGGTGATATCGATGCCGCCCTGGTCGCCGAGATCGCGCAGCAGGGTCCACGGCGTTTCGACAAGGGCGGCGACCTTTTCTACGAGCAGATATCGGCGTTGCACAAGTCGGTGCGTGGATCGGATCCCGATGCGGCGCTGTACTGGTTTTGCCGGATGGTCGACGGCGGCTGCGACCCGGTCTATATCGCCAGACGCGTGGTGCGCATGGCGGTCGAAGACATCGGCATCGCCGATCCGCGTGGTCTCGAATTGTGCCTGAACGGCTGGCAGACCTACGAGCGGCTCGGCAGCCCCGAAGGTGAGCTCGCGCTGGCGCAGGGGATCGTCTACCTCGCCTGCGCCGCCAAGAGCAACGCGGTCTACAGGGCCTATCAGCAGGCCATGGAAGACGCGCGCAAGTCGGGTAGCCTCGAGGTGCCGATGCACCTGCGCAATGCGCCAACCCGTTTCATGCAGGATCAGGGTTACGGCGAAGCTTACCGTTACGCGCACGACGAAGACGATGGCTTTGCTGCCGGGGAAACTTATTTACCGGACGCGCTCGCCGGTCGGCAATACTATCACCCGGTGGATCGGGGTCTCGAGATCAGGATTGCCGAAAAACTCGAGCGCCTGCGCAAACGCAACCTGGAATCGAAGTCTTGAATCGCCCCTTCGCCGAGTCCGCCGAACAGAACAAGCATGTCATATACGACGTGATCGAGCCGTACCTGAACGGAGACGTTCTCGAAATCGGCAGCGGTACCGGTCAACACGCGGTTTTTTTCGCGAGCCAGTCGCCCGCGATCAGCTGGCAGGCCACGGATCTCGAATCCAGCCTTCCCGGTATCGAGGCCTGGATCGAGGCTTCGGGCCTGGACAACCTGCCGCCGCCGCTGGCGCTGGACGTGCTCGGTGACTGGCCCGATCGCGGCTATGACGTGATTTATTCCGCCAACTGCTTTCATATCATGGGCGCACCCGAAGTGGCCGGCTGCATCGCCGGCGTCGGCGGCTGCCTGAGAGCGGGTGGCGTGTTTGCGGTCTATGGCCCGTTCAATTACCAGGGGCGTTACACCTCGGAAAGCAATGCCCGTTTTGACCAGATGCTTAAGAAGCGCGATCCCGCCAGCGGAATCAGGGATTTCGACTGGCTCGACGGGCTCGCCCGAAATGCGGGCCTCGAGCTGATCGAAGACGTCCCGATGCCGGCAAACAATCGGATCCTGATCTGGCAAAAACGAACTTAATAGCGCATAGTTAGACTAATATCATTACCTTCAGACAAGCCGATTAAACATGACTCGATTAAATTCCCAGGCCCTGGTGGCCAGTATCCTGATGCTGTTTTTGTTGTCTTCGGCGCGCGCTGGCGATGAATCCGCCGAGGACATGACCAAACTGCTCAAATTGCGTCTCGGCACCGACCAGGTCGAGCCGGCGCAGGAAACCGGCGTCGACGGGGTTTACCAGACACGCTTCGGCAACAAGTTTGCATACCTGATCGACGGCGGACGTTATGTCTTTATCGGCGACCTGATCGATCTGAAGACCGCGCAGAATCTGACCGAATTGAGCCGGCGCGGGTTGGTGGTCGAAGAACTCGCTGGTTTCGGCGAGGACAAGCAGATCATTTTTCCCGCCGAAAACGAGGAACTCGCGGTACTGAATGTATTTACCGATACCAGTTGCGGCTACTGCCAGCAGTTGCATAAAGAAGTGAAGTATCTGCAGGAAGCCGGCATCTCGGTGCATTACTTTCCCTATCCTCGCGGCGGCAGCCGCGGGCCCGGCTACGCCAACCTGAAGAAGGTCTGGTGCGCCGACGACCAGCAAAAGGCGATGAGTATCGCCAAGGGTTCCGAAATGGGTTCGCTGGCGTCGTCCGAAACCTGCGAGTCGGCGAGCCATGTCGATGACGGTTACCTGCTCGGCAATCGCATCGGCGTAACCGGCACACCCGCCATGTACGCGAGCGATGGCGCGAAGTTCAACGGTTACGTACCGTATCAGCAACTGATCCCCCAGCTGTTAAACAAATAGTCTTTCCACCAGGGTCATGAAAGATCGCCGCGCGTCTCGCGCGGCGATCTGTTTTATGCGCGCCCGCGCATTCTACTGTGTTAATATATTGCGCAAACAAAAAAAGAGATTTGAGCTTCGATGTCCGAACAGAAATCACCAGACAAGTCCCCGGCTACCGATGAGGACGGGGCTCAAGCGAGCGAAAAGGAGCAGAAACCGGAAGAGTTTGGCGGGCCGAAAGGCGAGGAGCCGACGCGTTACGGTGACTGGGAAAAAAACGGTCGATGCATCGATTTTTGACGGCTGTGTGGCTTGCTTGAAATTTAACTCCTGACCCAAGGTAATCATAGATGTCGCAAAGCAAATATCCTACGTCTCCGCACCTGCAGATCTATCGACTGCCGCTCACCGCGCTGCTGTCGATTACCCATCGCATCACTGGCGTCATTCTCGCGCTGGGATGTATCGTCCTGGTCTGGGTGCTGGCCGCGGCAGCGCAGGGCGCGGCGGCCTACGACGCGCTGGCGCCACACCTCGCAAGCTGGTACGGCCAGGTTTACCTGTTTGGTTTCATTTTCTCTCTTTACCTGCATTTCTGTAACGGCGTCAGGCACCTGTTCTGGGACGTCGGTTACGGCTTCGAACTCGAAACCGTCGACCTGACCGCGAAGCTCGCGATAGCGCTCGCCGTGATACTAACCGTGGCAACCTGGGTGGTTGCGGGGGTGGGGTAGAACGATGGCTGACTTGAGATCACCCCTGTCGAGGGTCAAAGGGCTGGGCTCTGCCAAAGAGGGCACCTCGCATTTCTGGCATCAGCGCCTGACCTCGTTGTTGCTGATTCCGCTGGTATTGTGGGCCGGGTTCAGCCTTGCGGCGATGCCCGTCGATCATGCCACGCTGGTCGACTGGATCGGCCATCCCGCGGTTGCCGTTGCGCTGGTGCTGCTGGTCGCGGCCGTTTTTTATCATGCCAAGCTTGGCCTGCAGGCCGTCATCGAGGATTACGTGGCGTCGCACGCGGCGCGCACGACGGTATTGCTGTTATCGAATTTACTGTGCCTGGTGCTTGGCATCATCGGCGTAATTTCGGTGCTGAAAATTTATTTTGGGGCATAAGGGATGACCAAACAGTACAAGCTAATCGATCACGCCTATGACGTCGTTATCATCGGCGCCGGCGGTGCCGGTTTGCGCGCGACGCTGGGCATGGCCGCGGCCGGCCTTTCGACCGCGTGCATCACCAAGGTCTTCCCGACCCGCAGCCACACCGTCGCGGCCCAGGGCGGCATGAGCGCGTCGCTCGGCAACATGGGCCCCGATAACTGGCAATGGCATATGTACGACACCATCAAGGGCTCCGACTGGCTCGGAGACCAGGATGCGATCGAGTACATGTGCCGCGAGGCGGTACCCGCGGTCATCGAGCTCGAACATTACGGCGTGCCGTTCTCGCGCACCGAGGAAGGCAAGATCTACCAGCGCCCGTTCGGCGGCATGACTACCAACTTCGGCGAGGGCACCGCGCAGCGCACCTGTGCCGCGGCCGACCGCACCGGGCACGCAATTTTGCACACGCTTTACCAGCAGTCGCTCAAGCACAAGGCCGAGTTTTTTATCGAGTATTTCGCCATCGACCTGATCATGGACGATGGAACCTGCCGCGGCGTTGTCGCCTGGGACCTGGCCACAGGTGAGTTGCATCGGTTTCGCGCGCACACCGTGGTGCTCGCCACCGGCGGCTACGGACGCGCTTACTTTTCCGCCACCTCGGCACATACCTGCACCGGCGATGGCGGCGGCATGGTGGCGCGCGCCGGTCTGCCGCTGCAGGACATGGAATTCGTCCAGTTTCACCCGACCGGTATCTTCGGCGCGGGCGTGCTGATTACCGAGGGTGTGCGCGGCGAGGGCGGTTATTTAACCAATTCCGACGGCGAGCGGTTCATGGAACGCTATGCGCCGAATGCCAAGGACCTGGCCTCGCGCGACGTGGTCAGCCGCTC
>JAOTUD010000203.1 GCA_029864065.1 Gammaproteobacteria bacterium
CATGTTATGCGCATTATCCCAGATTTTATCGGTAATCCCCTGGTCTGAAGCACGTGTGACATAGGCCCGGTATATCATTTTTCTCAGGTCGCGGCTGTCGGCGTAGGTGATCACCGCGAGATAACACGGCATATCCAGCGTGAGGCGATAGCCCGGCACCTTTTTTTGTTCGGCCAACTGGCGCAGCATGGATAGCGCATACTCGGGCAATCCCTGCAGCTCGGCCGGGTCTTCGGTCAGATACTGCCATGCCTGGGTTGAATCGAGCAGATTGTTCTCGAAGCCAGATTGCAATTCCGACAAGTCCTTCTGCAGTTGCTGATAACGGTCGCGTGCCTCGCCTTCCAGCTCCACGCCACCGAGGCGAAAATTCAACAGCGCATCGGTGATGGTTTTACGCTGCGCCGCGCTAAAGTTCTCGAATTCGTCCGAGGCCTCGATATCGCGGTAGGCCTGGTAAAGCGCACGATTCTGGCTGATTTCGGTCGAATACTCGCTTAGAACGGGCAGGCAGCTGTTGTAGGCATCGCGCAACTCAGGGCTGCTTTTAACCGAGTTAAGGTGCCGCACCGGAGACCATGCCTTGTCGAGCCTGTCGTTCATCAACTCGAGCGGTTTGATCAGGCTGTCCCAATCGTGTCGCTGCCGTGCCGTCAGCTCGGAGATCGCAGTGCGATTGCCTTCGATCAACTGGTCGATCGCGGGCTTGATCATGGCAGGCTGTATCTTGCTGAACTGCGGCAGTTCGACAGGCTCGAGTAAGGGATTGGTCACGTTTTTAATCATCAGGCCTAGCTAGGGGTGGCCAGTCTACTTAACAAGGCGTAATAATCATAGCGGCAGCTGCGCCCGCAGCGAGGAGAGAATTACCAGCGCGCTGAATACCATGAACGCGGCGGTTACCGATACATAGGCCTTCAGCTTTTTGCGCGCAACCAGGTCCTCCTCTGTTCGGGTCGACAGGATAAAGGGTTGTCGTTTGTCGGCCGGGCGAGACATCAAGTGATGTTCCTGCTGCTGCTGATTCAGGCTGGACAGTACCTGCCGCCTGGCCGACGCTCGAATCGCCTGCCACTCGCCCTGTTGAATCTTTCCGTTCTGGTCGAAATCGAAATCGCGCAGGTAGCGTTGCGGTTGCATCTTCCACTGCCTGACGAGGTCTTCGACCTGCACGGCTACGAATTCAGCGGCAGGGTTGTTGGATACCGTACGAAACCATCCAAGCGCGTATAATTGTGTCGCCGGTCTTATCAACCTCTCGCGGAAGCGATAATTCCCGAAACCGAAAGCCAGCAGGCTATTCGGCCTGGCGGGCTGATTGCGGTAATCCGGGCTATAGCCATACCAGGTTCGATCCAGCTCCGGGATCACGTGAGCGTGGTCGGGATCGACGATGCATTCACCGGTTTCATCGATCAGTCTGAACAGGTGGCCGCTGCATTCGTCGGAGATGTTGGTCCAGGTACTGCGTTTACCGCTACGCTTTCTCTTATCGATGGTGCAGTGGTACCAGACGCAACGACTCTGGCTGAAGGGGGAAACGATGGTATCGTTCGGCAACCATTCGCCGAGGCCTTTCAGCTCGACATGACCCTGGGCCGCCGAGCGTATCCTCGACGTCGCGGTGCCATTGATGAAACGGAAGCGACGGAAAGCCTGGTACGAATAGTAGAGCAGAAAACCCAGAGCCGCGACCATGATGCCGTAGAGCACCAGGTAATCTGTCCTGGACATGTCGAGAATCTCGTACTCGATCCACGAAAACATGGCTCGAAAATCGGCTGAGTTATCAGGTTTCGAACAATTGCTTTACGTTGACATCGGCGATTTCGGTTGCCTCGAATTCGAGCAGGTCGCGCGCACCGAAGCCGAGCAGTCGCGCAACGATGATGTCGGGAAACTGTTCGATGCCGATATTGTTGATATTGACCGACTCGTTATAAAACTCGCGCCGGTCGGCGATGGTATTTTCGAGCGTGCTGATGCGGCTTTGCAGGTGCTGGAAGTTTTCGTTCGCACGCAGTTCGGGGTAATCCTCGGCGAGCGCAAACAATTGTCCTAGCCCCATTCTGAGGGCACCCTCGGCGAGACCCAGTCCCGGCACATCCTGATTCTGCCTGGCCTCGGCAACCCGTGAACGCGCCTGCATGACCTTCTCCAGGGTATCCTGTTCGAATTTCATGTACTGCTTGCAGGTTTCCACCAACTTGGGAATTTCGTCGTGTCGTTGCTTGAGCAGTATGTCGATATTAGACCAGGCCTTGGAAGCGTTATGCTTCAGGCGCACCAGGTGGTTGTAGATACTGATGGTATAAACAACCAGCACCACCACGGCGGCCCAGAAAATTATGCTGGCAATGTCCATCCGTATGTTCCGCTGTCAGTAAACCGTCCATGATTTATAGTCATAATTTTAATAAAATCAAGGGGTTGCTATACATCCAGGTTGCTGACGTTGAGGGCGTTGCTTTCGATGAATTCGCGACGCGGCTCCACCTGGTCGCCCATCAACGTGGTAAAAACCTCGTCTGCCGCGACCGCGTCCTCGATGCGAACCTTGAGCAAACGCCGGTTTCCCGGGTCCATCGTGGTTTCCCATAGCTGGTCGGGGTTCATTTCCCCCAGACCCTTGTAGCGTTGTATGTTCAGGCCTTTACGTGCCTCGCTCATTAGCCAGTCGTAGGCCTCGCTGAATTTATGCACCCCTTCTCTGCGTTCGCCGCGGCTGATATAGGAATCGGCCGTGAAAAGATCGCCAGCCTGTTCGATAAATTTCGCGATGGATTGATAATCGACGCCATTGAAAAAATCGCTGGTGAGCTCGCTGGAGGACGCGATTCCGTGCAGCCGCTTGTCTATCTTAAGACCGAACTGGTTGCTGTCCTCGTCACTTTTAACTGACACTTTGTAGGACACAGCTGATTCGCTTTTGGCGTTGAGGCGGGCGGCAAGTAACGCGCCCCATTCCGTCATCGCGTTGGCATCGAGCAGCATCGATTCGGTAACAGCCGGTAAATCAACCAATTCTTCGAGAATTTCGGCCGGGGTATGCCGCCCTAACCGGTCAAATATCGCTAGTATTACGATATATTGCCGCGCCATGTTTTCGAGCGCGAGATCCGATATTGGTGGGGAGTCTTCGGTGAGATTGAGATTCGCGCCCTCGATCGCGAGCTGCAGCAGGTAGGTATTGAGTTCCTTGTCGTCCTTGACGTAACGTTCCTGTTTGCCTTTCTTGACCTTGTAGAGCGGGGGTTGTGCGATGTAAACATGTCCCCGGTCTACCAGTTCGCGCATTTGTCGGTAGAAAAAAGTCAACAACAGGGTGCGTATATGCGATCCGTCGACATCGGCATCGGTCATGATAATGATGTGGTGGTAGCGTAGCTTGTTGATATCGAACTCCTCGCGCCCGATACCGCATCCTAGCGCGGTGATCAGGGTCCCTACTTCCGCCGATTGCAGCATTTTGTCAAAGCGCGCTTTCTCGACATTCAGAATTTTACCCTTCAGCGGCAAGATTGCCTGGGTTTTTCGATCGCGTCCCTGCTTGGCGGAACCGCCAGCGGAATCTCCTTCGACGAGGTAGATTTCCGACAATGCTGGATCCTTTTCCTGACAATCGGCCAACTTTCCCGGCAGACCGGCTATATCCAACGCACCCTTGCGCCGGGTCATTTCCCTGGCCTTGCGCGCGGCTTCCCGCGCCCTCGCGGCCTCCATGACCTTGCCGGTAATGGCCTTCGCTTCGGCCGGGTTTTCCTCGAGGAAATCTTTCAGGTACTGACTGACAACCGATTCGACGATACCCTTGATTTCGGAGGAAACCAGCTTTTCCTTGGTCTGGGAAGAAAACTTCGGGTCGGGGATCTTGACCGACAGAACCGCCGTCAATCCTTCGCGCGCATCGTCACCGCCGGTGGAAATCTTGTCTTTCTTGACCTGCGAGTTTTCAATGTACTGGTTCATCGTGCGCGTCAACGCGGTTCGAAACCCCGATAAGTGGGTGCCGCCGTCGCGCTGCGGAATATTATTGGTGTAACAGAATATGTTTTCCTGGTAGGAGTCGTTCCATTGCATCGAAACCTCGACAACTACGTTGTCCAGCTCCATCTTGATATCGATGGTTTTCTCGTGTATCGGTGTCTTGTTCTTGTTGAGATGCTCGACGAAAGCGCGAATGCCGCCTTCGTATTCGAACAGGTCTTCCTTGTTGCTGCGTTCATCGAAAAGGTGAATGCGTACCCCTGAATTCAAAAAAGACAGTTCACGCAAACGCTTGGCGAGAATATCGTAATGAAATTCGATATCGCTGAATATTTCACGGTTCGGCAGAAACCGTAATTCGGTGCCGGTCTTGTCGGTATCCTTGATTTCCTGCAGGTCGCCCTGTGGTTCTCCCCTTTTGTACTCCTGGGTATAAAGTTTGCCGTGGCGCTTGATTCGCAACGACAGGGTCTCCGACAACGCATTGACGACCGAAATACCGACGCCGTGCAGTCCGCCGGAAACCTTGTAGGAATTATCGTCGAATTTTCCGCCGGCGTGCAGCACCGTCATGATAACTTCTGCTGCCGAACGCCCTTCTCCCTTGTGAATATCGACCGGGATTCCACGACCGTCGTCCTTGACCGATACCGACCCATCGCTATGAATTACGACCCTGATCTCCGTGCAATGGCCCGCGAGCGCCTCGTCTATCGAGTTGTCGACTGCCTCGAAAACCATGTGATGCAAACCGGTTCCGTCGTCCGTGTCGCCGATATACATACCTGGCCGTTTGCGTACCGCATCGAGCCCTTTCAGCACCTGAATGCTAGTGGAATCGTAGTTTGACATGAATGGGTCTAGCTGAAATTTCGAGGCTTGATTATACCATGTTCCACGTGAAACAATTTATATTCTTTTGCCGGGATTCCAGTCGGCGCACTATCATCGATGTTACTGATAAATAACTGGATTTTCATCTCTGCCAACTCCCCGTACACGAGCTTTTGTCCCCTGTTATCGAGCTCAGATTGCAGGTCGTCGATCAATAAAACAACCGCCGACCCGCAAGCGTCATCGACCATCCTCAACACCGCCATAAACAGGGCAAGACAAACACGTTTACTCTGCCCGCGGGAAAGCACCTCGCCGACTTTTTTCCCTCTGGTTGTCAGCAAAATATCGTCGCGGTGAATTCCGACACCGGTGTATCCCGAACGGATGTCTCTTTCTCGGTTTTTCGCAAGACATTGCAACAGGGTATCCTGCTCCGGCCAGCCTTGTTGGTATTCGATCGCAAGTGGTATTTCTGTCAGCAATTCCAGGTAATGTTCCTGAACGATGTCATGCAGCCTGGTCGTGTAATGTCTTCGCATTTCCCCAAGCCTCGCTGATGATTCCACCAGATCCTGGTCCCAGTAATCCAGCAGCTTGAGATCCTGCCGTGTTTTGAGCATCCGGTTTCTCTGTTTCAGGGAATGTTGATACCTGCGCCAGTCATTCGCATAGGATGGTTCCACGTGAAACAAACACCAATCGAGAAATGCCCTGCGCCTGGCAGGAGCGCCATCGATCAACACAAAGCTATCCGCATTTACGACATTAACAGGGGATTTGCGCACCAGGTCGGATCGCCGATGAATCACCCTGCCATCGACGCGAATCTCGAGCTTTTTATCGTTTCTGGCAAGCCCGACCTTGAATTTTTCGAAACGACCGAATAGCAGGAATCCACTCGCATCGTGGCGGATACATTCTTTCAAATGTGGCGTGCGAAAGGACTGTCCCTGGCAAAGCACGTGTACCGCCTCGAGCAGACTTGTCTTACCGGAACCATTATCGCCGGTGACCAGGTTTAAGTGCCGGTCGAACTCTAGCGTAGTACTCTTCAGGTTTCTGAAATCCGTCAGACTAAGCTGACTGATCGCCATAAACTTCCCGCATTATCCTAGAGGCGCATCGGCATCACGACATAAAGGCTCGAGCT
>JAOTUD010000204.1 GCA_029864065.1 Gammaproteobacteria bacterium
TGGCGGTGCCGACCTGGGATCAGGTGATGGAACTGCTGCGTTACTTCGACGCCGCGCTGCCCGGCGCGCTGGCCGCCTTCGAAGTGCTGTGGCGCGATCACTACGTGCTCAACACGGGCCCCTTTTCCAGCATCGACGCGCCGCTCGACACCGACACGCCGTTCTACGTGTTGATGGATGTATTCAGTGCCGACGTCGATTCAGGGCGCGCGCAGCTCGAGCAGTTGCTGACGACCTGCCTGGAACAGGGCGAGATCGCCGACGGCGCGCTCGCGACTTCCGAAACCGAGCGCGGCCGTTTCTGGCAGATACGCGAGAACTTCGAACCGGAGCAGAAAAAGTTCGGCCTGATCTACGGCTACGACGTCAGCCTGCCGCGCGAGGCGATGCCCGATTACGTCGAATCGGTGCGCCGCGACCTGAGGCTACGTTTCGACGATGCCGAGCTGTTCGCCTACGGCCATATCGGCGACTGCAACCTGCATTTCTCGATCTATCCGGGCGCCGCCCGGGACCGCGCCGCGGTCGACGAAATGGTTTACTTCCCGCTGCGGGCGCTGCACGGGTCGGTTTCGGCCGAGCACGGCATCGGTCTCGAGAAGAAGGCCTACCTCAAGTACACCCGCAGCGAACCCGAGATCGAGATGATGCGCCGAACCAAGCGCATGATGGATCCCGCCAATATCCTGAACCCCGGCAAGGTGTTCGACCTCTAGCCGCCCAAATCCGTAATTCTTGATCTGACCAAAAACTTAAATAGTTTTTGGTCAGATCAAGAACTATTTCGGAGCGCGAATTCTGCCGGGATCAGAGCAACGAAAATATAGCCAGGCCGACGACGGCCAGCAGCGACAGGGCCATCGCGCCGTTGATGGCGAAATGGGTGCGTGGACTCAGGTCCAGCTGGTTGACGACGTTGCCGGCGGCCAGCCACAGCAGGTGGATCGGAATCCAGACCAGGTTGATGATGAAGAACTTGAGCAGGGTTTCGGCGAGCAGGGATTCGGGAGCCAGCGCGAAACCGCTGAACCAGGTCATGTTGACCGCGTAGGCTTTCGGGTTGATGAACTGCAACATCAGGCCGGCGCGAATCCCCGGAATTTCCTCGGCATGGATGAACGCGATCCGTCTGCCGGCGAAGGCGATGCGCGCGGCGATGTACAACAGGTAGAGCGCGGATAGAACCAGCAGCGTGTTACGCGCCCAGGTGATCGCGAATATGATCGCCGCGAGACCCGACACCACGATCAGCGCCACCAGGTTGGTGCCGATGCATAGCCCTGTGACGTAGCGCAGTCCCGCCCTGAAGCCGAACGCCGCGCCGACCCCGGCGGTCGACAGGACGCCGGGTCCCGGGGTCACCAGCAACAGTAACACGGCGAGGGTAAAAGCTAGCACCTGCGTGCAACCCGACAAGGCCTTGCGTCAATCTGCCAGCTGTTAACATTTACCTGCACGAAACCTTCCTCAGCCTGGTAGATTAATTTCGGGGACAGTTTAGTTAATTCGGATTAATTTCGGGGACAGTTTAGTTAATTCGGATTAATTACGGGGACAGTTTAGTTAATTCGCAGCCTAACCCTAGATATAAGTAAACTGTCCCAGTATATCCGATTCGGATCGTTCCAGCTCGATTCAATGGAGTAGGCGCAATGTCGGTGCAGGGTATGAGAGCCTGTTTAAAAGCGGCCAATGCGGTATACGCGCGATGCCTTTTCTATTCAGTGTGGATTAGTATGCGGTAATTCGTAATTTAAAGGGTATATACCCGGGGCCGTAACCGGTGTCAGCAAACATCCCGCCGACCAGCAAAAACAGGCCTGCAGCATGGCGTGCCCTGCCGATGGGAATATGGGCGCTGGGATTGGGCTCGATGTTCATGGATATCTCGTCGGAGCTGATCCACAGCCTGCTGCCCGTATTCCTGGTCAGCACGCTCGGAGCCTCGATGGTTACGGTGGGCCTTATCGAGGGCGCGGCCGAGGCGATTGCGGCCTTCACCAAGGTGTTCTCCGGCGCGCTCAGCGATTTCCTCGGCAGGCGCAAGTTCCTGATGATTCTGGGTTACGCCCTGGCCGCGTTCACCAAGCCGATTTTTCCGCTCGCAACCTCGATCGGCTGGGTGTTCACCGCGCGTTTCGTCGATCGCATCGGTAAAGGCATCCGCGGCGCGCCGCGCGACGCGCTCGTGGCCGAAATCGCGTCGTCGAAAGTACGCGGCGCCGCCTACGGGCTGCGTCAGGCACTGGACTCGCTGGGCGCGTTGATCGGGCCATTGCTCGCGATCCTGCTGATGATCTGGCTCGCCAACGACATCAGGGCGGTCATGTGGGTCGCCGTGGTGCCAGCTTTCATCGCGGTGGCGGTGTTGTTCATTTACGTACGCGAACCGGAGCGGATCAAAAAAGACGGGGAGGTCAGGGCGCCGCTCAAGGTCGTCGATGCCAGGCGGCTGCCGTCGCGCTACTGGCTCGTCGTGCTGCTCGGGGCCGTATTTACGCTGGCGCGGTTCAGCGAGGCGTTCCTGGTGTTACGCGCACAGGACGTCGGCCTCGACTTTGCCTATATCCCTGTCGTAATGATCGTCATGAACGTCTTTTTTGCCGGGGCCGCCTATCCCGCGGGGGCTGCTGCCGATCGCCTCAGCCACCGCCGACTGTTGCTTGTCGGGCTGGCGTTTCTAATCGCCGCCGACCTGGTACTGGCCCTGGCCGAAACCCCGTTGATCGTGTTCGCCGGCGCGGCGCTGTGGGGAATGCACATGGCATTCACGCAGGGTTTGTTGTCGAAGCTCGTAGCAGACACCTCTCCTGCCGACCTGCTGGGCACGGGTTTTGGCATATTCAACCTCGTCAGCGGCGCCGCGCTGCTGTTGGCCAGCGTAATTGCGGGCGTGCTGTGGAGCGCTTTCGGCGCAGCGGCCACGTTCCTCGCAGGAGCCGCCTTCGCGACCCTGGCGACAATTGGTTTGCTGGCCGCCGTACGCCGCAATCGTATCGACGGATAAGCCTACGACCGTTATCCGAAGGCTTGAAGGCGGACGCCCAGGATTTTGCGACAAGCGGCGGTAACCGATCCGTTAGAGACACTTACCCGGGGCGAATCAGCAGCCCTGATCTGGAGCATCCAAAATTGAGCAACTACCCCAATAATTTAAATCTATCTATTAAAAATTGCGTACAATCTTGCATCCCCTGGCAATGGTAATAAAATGTCCACGGACATGCTGAGATTCCTATCGGCGTATCCTCGACATATGGAGGAACCTGTCATGCAATGCTATCAATATCTCGCCGCGACCACATCGATAGCGAACGCACTCGACTCTATTCCTGGTGCTTCGCACAAGCTGCCCTTCGGCGTCGTCGCGGACTGGATGGACGAAAACAATATCGAAGCGGAAGACGTTTTACTAGCCAATGGCGACGAAGTCAGGGCTATAGTCGAAAACCTGATTCAATCAGACCAGCCGGATATTCCGCACGCGGCCTAGGCCGACTCCCACCGACCAGGATTACGGTCGCACAATCCCTATAGGGGCTCTAGAGAATACTGTCGCTCCATACCTATAGGCGATTTTCTATGGGTGAATTTTCAATTCAGGTGAAGCGAACCCTGGAGTTCTGCCAATAACTGCACGCAGGTAATTCGGATAATCCGATTCCTGGACAGGAATTTTTTAAAAACCCGTAGATATAGACGGCAGGTAACTATTGGCGTTTGATGATACTTGCATCAAAGATGATATACGAAGAGACGAAAAATAGGCTGGGGTTTTAGTAATCTGGTTTGATATCAGGGTAATTGAGGGACTATTGGATAGGATTTTCTGGCTAGTTATTCGAGAACATGGCTTTTATACTTCCTGCACTTCTTTTAACGATTGCCGACAATACCGTTTGGCCGCAATCTATGGAGACCCGCCATGAAAGCGAAAACTATCACGAGACAAAGCCGTCGCCGATTTTTACAGGTTGCTGGGGTCGCCACGGCGGCATTGATGCTCGAGGGACTACCGCTCACGGCGCGCGCTGCGAATGCTGGCAAAATGAAGATTGGCATCGTCGGCTCGGGCAGAGTCGGCGGCGCGCTCGGCGGCGTGTGGGTGAAAGCCGGACACGAAGTCATGTTTTCATCGCGCCACCTCGAGCATGATAAAACGCTCGCCGCCAGGCTCGGGGCCAACGCACGTGGCGGAACGCCACGGGAAGCCGCCGCCTTTGGCGAAGTGCTGATGATCTCGGTTCCTTACGGCTCACTGCCTGCAGTCGGCAAGGATCTGGCGGCGCTGATCAAGGGCAAGGTAGTGATCGATACGTGCAACCCGTTCGTCTCGCGTGACGGTGACATCGCGGCCTGGGCTCGGCAGAAAGGCGCCGGTCTCGCCTCGGCGGAATTGCTCCCTGGCGCCCGTATCGTCCGCGCCTTCAATGCCATCGGCGCCGCGCGGATGGGTGCGGCGCACGAAGATCCTGGACGCATCGGAATGCCGATTGCGGGTGATGATGCGCAAGCAATCGAAGTCGCTTCGCGCCTGATCCGCGACATCGGTTACGAACCTGTCCTGATCGGCGGGCTCGCCATGGGAAAATATCTGATGCCTGGAACCCCGCTTTCGGGCGAACACACGCCGGAGGAGATCCGGGAAATCGTTGCCACGCTCAATTAGCGGTGGCGGTGCCGGTTAGCGACCAAGCCCAGTCGCGCCGTTTATGGGCATCGACTGGGGCCTCCGGTTGGGCGGTTTGTGCGTATGCTACTCGCTTTAGAGAAAGCAGACGCTCAAAAAATGCAAATCAGCAGCCGAGTTCGAGCCGAAGCAGTCTCCCGTCATGCCGGCCGCCGAGGGGGCATCCATCTCAACACCTCCGAGGGAGTAAACCAGGCTACGCCCGGCAGATTTTGTGAAACCCCGGCAATGGATTCCGGCCGGGCCGCGCAGGCTTGCGCCGGAATGACGGGTTGTGGCCGTACTACGAAGCTTCTGGTCGCCATTTGAGAGTCTGCTATTGAGAATAATCGTAAACAATAGCCTCAAGTCGTTGTTTTTCATGATTGCTGATAAAACTGGCAGCTATCGAATTAAAAGAGAATTGGGCTATTTCCTGGATGGTCATCGAATGTGCTTCAGCTACCGCCAAAAAATTTTCGACCATATACCCACCAAAATAAGCGGGGTCGTCAGAATTGATCGTGACGCATAGACCCCGCCGCAACAAAGCGACAATGTTATGCTGCGCCATGGTATCAAATACGCGTAATTTGATATTGGACAGTGGGCATACGGTTAGCGGAATGCGGTCGGCAATTAGCCGATCGACCAGCACCGGATCTTCGACGCAACGGACACCGTGATCGATACGCGAGACCTTTAATAATGATAACGAGTCACTGATATAACTGGCAGGACCCTCTTCTCCCGCATGGGCGACAGTCAGGAAACCTTCTTTAAGCGCGCGCTCGAACACGCGTTGAAATTTTCCCGGGGGATTACCTTTTTCCGATGAGTCAAGACCGACTGCGACAATTTTATCTCGATGCGGCAGTGCCTGCTCCAGCGTTGCGAAGGCAGCGGCTTCGTCCAGGTGGCGTAGGAAACACAATATTAATCGACTACTGATATTAAGTTCCACCTCAGCTCGAACCAGTGCCCGGTGAATGCCTCCGATTACCGTATCGAAATCAATACCGCGATCGGTGTGGGCCTGTGGATCAAAAAATATCTCGGTGTGAACAACATTGTCTTGCTGACAACGAAGCAAGTAGGCCCAGGTAAGATCAAAAAAGTCCTGTTCGTGGATCAGTACATTGGCGCCCTGATAATAGATGTCCAGAAATGACTGTAAATCCGAGAACTCATAAGCGTCACGAACTTCAGTTTCGGACTTAAATGGAATACTCACGTTATTACGCTGCGCTAACTCAAATAGGAGTCCGGGCTCGAGAGTTCCTTCAATGTGAAGATGGAGTT
>JAOTUD010000205.1 GCA_029864065.1 Gammaproteobacteria bacterium
GAAACAGGAGTTAACTCTTCGAGTTAAGTATTGTTTCCCGTTATTGGTATAGAAAATGGATGTCGGCACGGAGACCGGCATTCCTCCGCGCCTCCGCGAGAAATGACGCGTGTATTCTTAGCGTCGCAGGATAGCGAGCCAGCGCCAGAAATTGAGCAACGAGGCGAGCGACGCCGCGACGTAGGTCATCGCCGCGGCGCGCAGGATCGAGCGCGCCGCCGGCATTTGCCGCTGCGACAGATACCCGCTATTGAGCAACGGGAGTGCTTTTTTGAAGCTGGCGTCGATTTCGACCGGAAGCGTCAGCAAGTGCATGACCACGGCGAATCCCATGATCAGGAAGGCGCCGGCGATATTGAATACGGCGACCGACGGTAACTTCGTAATCAGTACGCTGAGCGGCGCCGCAAACAGTAACAGGGAACCCACCCATTGCGCCATCGTCGACACCCGCGCGAGGCGGGTGCGCAGCATGAACATCGGTTCGGCGGCGGCGTGCTGGTAGGCATGCCCGCATTCGTGCGCGGCCACCGTGATCGCGGTCAGCGTCCTGCCCTCGAACTTGTCGCGCGTCAGGCGCACCGCGCGCGCCATCGGGTCGTAGTGGTCGCCCTGGTCGGTGACCTCGACGCTGATTTCATGTAAATCGTAACGATCCAGCAAATGGCGCGCGAGTTCGCCGCCGGTGCCGGGAAAGTTTTCCTCGGCCTTGCGATTATGGCGGTTTAGCACCGTCTGCACCCAGACCTGGGGGCCATAGATCAGCAGCAGGACGGCGACGATGACAAAGACGTAAATCATAGCCGTTTAGACTAATCGCAGACCGAATTGGTTTCCAGTCCCGCGAAGCAGTAGCGCGCGACGAATCAGGTATTGGTGATTTTTTCGAGGCTTTCGTTAACGCGGCGGTATTCCTGCTGCATGCTTTGCAGGTGCTCGCCGAGGTCGATTTGCACGTGGTCCCGGTAGGAATTTTCCATTTGCGCCGCGAGGTGCGCGAGCCGCATCGCGCCGATACTGGCGGCGGAGGACTTAATCGTGTGCGCCCAGCGATGCAGGTCATCGCTGGGGGTTCTGACGGTACGGTTTTCGATATCGCACAGGAATTCGTCGATCGACTCGGCGTAGGATTCGATGACCATCACGGCATCTTCGCCCATGTCCTGTTTCAGCCGGTCTATTACCTTATCGTCAAGCGTTAGCTGGCTGTCGGGATCAGGTTCTATTTTCACTGTTTAATCGTTTCTACAAATACAACAGCGCGAGTATAGTTCAATCATTCGATTTAGCTGCAGGTAACGATAACAAGGACCGGCAATGCCCGATTTAAGTGAAAATTTTTACATTATCGGCCACCGTGGCGCGGCCGGCGAGCGGCTGGAAAACAGCCTCGACGGCTTTAAACATGCGCTCACGCTCGCCATCGACGCGATCGAAATCGATATCCGCGAGCACGCTGCGGAACTATGGGTTTTCCATGATCACGACCTCGAGCGCCTGACCGGTACGCCAGGGCTGTTCGAGGACCAGGCGGACCTGTCGGCAATACGCCTGCGCAACGGCGAGGCGCTGCCGACGCTGCGCCAGTTGCTGGACCTGTACTGGGGCAAGATGCCGATCAATATCGAGATCAAGGCGGTCGATAATCCAGGACTGCTACTCGACCTGCTGGCCGGCTACCCTGCACTGCCCGACCACACCGGCCTGCCCTGGATCCTGCTGTCGTCGTTCAACCACCGGGCGCTCCTGAAATTGAGAGAACGCGGCTGTCCCTGGCCGCTGGCGCCGATCGATAGCGGGATACCGCCGCAGGTCGAATTCGGGCTCGAACAGATCCGGCCCTGGTCCTGGCATTTCGATAACGAATACCTCGATCTCGACCTGGTGAAGCAACTGCGAGCGCAAGGCGTTCCAAGCCTGGTGTTCACCGTGAACGACATCGAGCGCGCCAGCGAACTGAAGCACTCCGGCGTCGCCGGAATATTTACCGACTACCCCTCCAAAATGATTCAAATCGACTAGACTTGCGTTATGCAAACCTCATTAAAAGGTATCTCGATGGAAGGCAACGGCCATCCTGAAATCAATGATCTGCGAAGAATTCGCAGCCTCAGCCAGTTCAGCGACGAGCAGCTCGTGATTCTTGCCGCAAAATTGCCGCTGCGACAGACCGCTAGAAAGGAGTGCCTGATCGAACTCGGCTGCAGCGATAGTTTCAGCCTTTACCTGATTTCGGGCGCGCTGGTTGCATCCACCCACGACGGTAACCAGACCCGCTTCGCGAGCAGCAGCGAGGGCGAACTTTTCCCGATCGCGCAGATACGACCGAGCATGTACCGGGTGGTCGCGGGCGAGCCATCGCAATACATCAAAATCCATGCCGACCAGCTCACCGAGTTCGCGCAGAAAGTCGAGGGTAGCAAGGCCGAGCTCGACGTGGTCGAGATGGACGTGATCGAGATCGAGCAGAGCGACGAGGAAAATGCGCTGACGATCCGGTTGTTTCAGGATCTGATATCGGGGAACCTGGCCCTGCCGAGCCTGCCCAACGTCGCGCAGCGCATCCAGCAGGCCTTCGCCGACGACGCGGTCAACGCCGAGTCGATTTGCACGATCATCCAGTCAGACCCCGCGATCACCGCGAAACTGATCATGATTGCCAACAGCGCGCTGTACCGCGGCCAGGCGCAAATCGAGTCGCTGCAGCAGGCGGTAGTTCGCCTTGGCCTCGAAACGACGCGAAAGCAGGTCATGACCTACGCGGTCAAGGAACTGTTCCAGAGCAAATCTCCGGACATAAAGGCGCAGATGCAAAAACTGTGGAAACACAGTCAGCACGTCGCCTGCCTGTGCCGCCTGATGGCGAATCACCTGAAGGGATTCGATCTCGAGCAGGCGCAGCTCGCCGGCTTGATCCACGATCTCGGCGAAGTAGCGATCCTGCAGTACGCGCAGCAAAACGAAAACCTGATCGGCAACCCGGAGCTGTTGATGCAGGCGGTTCGGAAACTGCGCCCGCAGATTACCGGGATGTTGCTGAACCAGTGGAATTTCGGGCCCGAGTTCGTTACCGTCGGCGAGGAATGCGAGGACTGGTTTCGCAACCCGAGTGATCAACCGGATCTTTGCGACCTGGTGCTGATCGCGCAGTACCATGCGATGATCGGCACCCCGGAGATGAAATCGCTGCCACCGGTGCCGACCCTGCCCGCCTTCGCCAAGCTCGGCATGGGCGATCTGGACATCAAGCAGATAATCGCGTTTCTGAGTCGCTCGCGCGCGGAGATCCAGGCGATCGAGGCGCACCTCGGCGCGATCTAATCCCAATCCCGAAGAGCGTCCCCGCCGTCCCCGCGAGATCCTAAATGTAGACTCATGTTCGAGGGATGCTGTAGTACAATCCGCGCATGGCTGAACTGGGCAGGTACAACCGTTTGCGCGTCGTCAAGCGCACCGATATCGGGATTTTTCTCGACGGCGCGCAGTTCGGCGAAATCCTGCTGCCGCGCAGGTACCTCGACGATTCGATGCAACCCGGCGACGAGGTAGAGGTGTTTCTTTACAACGATTCCGAAGACCGCGTCGTCGCCACCACGCTGCAGCCCAAAGCGCAGGCAGGCGAATGCGCCTACCTCAAGGTCGTCAGCACCGGCAAGTTCGGCGCGTTCCTCGACTGGGGGCTGCCGAAAGACCTGCTGGTCCCCTTCTCCGAGCAGCACAAACCGATGCAAAACGGTTATTCATATACCGTGTTCCTGTTTGTCGACGCCGCTACGCAGCGAATCGCCGCGTCGACCAAACTCGAAAACCATCTTTCCCTGGATGGCAGCGGCTTCAAGCCGCGGCAGGCGGTGGACTTACTGATTTACGGTAAAAGCGACCTGGGCTTCAAGGCGGTGGTGAACGGCACCCACCTGGGCCAGCTTTACGACAACGAAACCTTCAGCCGCCTGCATTACGGCGAACGCGTCAAAGGTTACGTAAAACAGCTCCGCGTCGACGGCAGGATTGACCTGATGCTGCAGTTACCCTCGCATCTCGAGCGCGACGGGCTCAGCGATGCAATCGTCGAGCACCTGCAACAAAACGAAGGGACTTCGGACCTGACCGACAAGAGTCCACCCGACGATATCTATCGAACCTTCGGGGTCAGCAAGGCGAGCTACAAGAAGGCGCTCGGTCAGTTATACAAGCAGCGACGTATAACAATCGGCAAACACCGCATTACCCTGCTCTGACTCCTGGCAGGCATTGCATGGCGCCCTGACAGAACTCGACGGATTATGCCTGGCTGCCACCGTTGTGTTCTTTGGCTTTCCTGATCAATTTTGATACCACCTTGAGTTTCTCGGTCAACTCGTGATACCTGGCACTGGTATCGTCGACTTTGCTTTCGGCAATTACTTCCTGCTCGAGCTCTGTTTTCTTATCCTCGAGTTTTTTGATAATTATCTGCAATTTCTTGGCTTTCTTCTGCTGCTCAGCATTCGACGGGCCGCGAAAATCATCCAGCTTATCGAGCAGTTTATTGATACCCATATTCATCTCCCAGCTCCTGGATCTCGTCATTCCTGACCCAAAGCGTGACCGCCGCCTTCAATAATTTTTTACTGATACTATGGGTAAAACCAATGTCGTTTATCAATGAGGATGCGGAATTCGAGTCGATTTTGTTTTCCCTGATCAGGGCGTCTACCGCCTGATTCATCCGGATCTCGTTTTCTTTCGAAGACGCCCTCTGAACCTCGATCTGGGTCAAAATCTCTTCCTCATCACCCTCGTATTCCCTCACTTCCTGAATCTTTCGTAAAACAGTTATCAATTGGGCGCGCAACTGATTATATTGATCGACTACGACAGTATTTTTACTTCTTGCGTAATAATTAAGGTTCCGTTGCAACTCCCTGACATCTTTCACCATTTCGATAATACGCCGTGCGGTCAACTTTAACTCGTAGATCTGGTTATTTCCGCTCTGATCCATGTGCGTCTGAGAAATCGACGCATACTTGATGATCTCGCCATACAGGCTCTTGATATCTTCGTGGTACATTTTATCGACATCGATATTTATCGGAGTTTTCGATCTTTGTATGACCTCGTCGATTGCCGACCCTGAATAAATTTCACTGCGGTGCAGGTTTAATGCATGGACAATCGCTTCGACCGACTTGTCGTAGAGATGGATGGTTTCCTTTCTGATCGCGGCCAACGCCGTTGCCGGGATTTCCATCACCTCGTAAGTCAGGTATTTCGCCTGGCCGCGGCCCAGTTCCTTGTCACGAAACAATGTCTCCAGGTAGCGCACCAGGGTGTGCAAGAAGGGAGCAACCAGCAGCACCCCGAGAACATTGAATATGGTATGGAAGAGCGCGAGCTTCATTGCAAAATCGCTTGCCGATATCGCCAGTAAAGGTGCCAGCAGTTCAACCAGGTTTTTTAAGGGGTAAATTAAAATAACCGCGACAATGCCCGTTGCGATATTGAATATGAAATGCGCGACCGCCAGCCTTTTTCCATTTTTATTCGATGCCAAAGCCCCCAGCACCGCCGTCACGGTGGTACCAATGTTGGCACCGATCGCAAGCGACAACGCGTTGATATAATCGATCTGGCCGGTTGCCAGCGCGGTAATAATGACCGCCATGGTAGCGCTGCTGGACTGGATGATGACGGTTGCCGCCACTCCGAACAGAATATAGACGAATACCCCCGCATACCCCGCCATTGCATATTCGGCGAGGTCCAGACCGTTCTTGAGAGTTTCAAAACCTTCCTTCATGTAGGCGATGCCGAGGAATATGAATCCCAGCCCGATCATGATACTACCCAGGCCCTTGTAGGCATTTTGCTTGGAGAACTGCAACATAACGCCGAAGATCAGCATCGGTAAGGCGTAATGCGCGATCTTGATTTTCAGACCTAAGGTCGACACCAGCCACGCGGTCGCGGTGGTGCCGATATTCGTAC
>JAOTUD010000206.1 GCA_029864065.1 Gammaproteobacteria bacterium
CGCTGACAAATCTTCGCGGCATTTTCCGAAAGCGATAGACCGCATCCAGCGCAATGTTGATGGCATTGAATTCGATATGCGCAAATGCATGCAGTAAACGATTTCTCCCGGCCTCACTGGCAAAACTGCGACGCTGCAGGCGGCGCGGATCGACCAATGGCGGCCGTCGCGGCCTTCCAGGATCGTCGATTGGCAGAATCGCGGAGAGCTTACCTGTTGTCAGGTCGCCGCTTTCCCAGGCCTTGCTGAGCTGTCGGGTTAGTTCGCATTTTCTGGTCGGATCCCGTTCCAGAATCGCGCTCTCGGTTTGCCGGTACAGATCAGGCATCCAGGCCTCGCGACAAATCGGCGATAATATCCTCGATATTCTCGAGACCGACGGCGATGCGAATCAGCCCCTCGGTGATGCCTACCCTCGCCTTCAGTTCGTCGCTGACGCGGCCGTGCGTCGTCGACGCGGGGTGCGTGATGGTGGTTTTGACATCGCCGAGATTGGCGGTGATCGACAGCATTTGCGTCGCATCGATCACGCGCCATGCCTTTTCGCGCCCACCCGCGACAACGAATGAAACCACCCCACCGAAACCCTTCTGCTGGGATTTCGCCAGCTGGTGCTGTGGATGCGATTCGAGCGAGGGGTGATAAACCCGCTCGACCCCGGGATGATCCGCCAGGTGTTCTGCCAGCCGCGTCGCCTGCTGCGAATGCATATTCATGCGCAAACTCAGCGTTTCCAGGCCTTTCAAAGCGACCCAGGCGTTAAACGGGCTCAACGTGGGGCCGGTGGTGCGTATCACGCCAAAAATTTCCTCGGCGACGAGCTGTTCGGGCCCGACCACCGCGCCGCCGACAATGCGTCCCTGACCGTCGAGGTACTTGGTTGCCGAGTGCACGACCAGGTCAGCGCCCAGTTCCAGCGGACGCTGCAAGGCCGGTGTGCACAAGCAGTTATCTACGACCAGCAGGCAGCGATTGTCGTGTGCAAGACCGGCGAGGGCCTCGATATCCGCGATCTCGATGAGCGGATTTGACGGTGTTTCGAGGAACAGCAGGCGCGTATTTTGACGGATGGACTGCTTCCAGGCCTGCAGGTCGCTAATGTCGACAAAGCTGGCTTCGATACCGAACCTGGGCAAGTACTTTTCGAACAGCGTCGTGGTGGTGCCGAAAATCGAGCGTGAGCTGACGATATGATCACCCGCCTTCAGCAGCGCGACGCAGATACTCATGATTGCAGCCATGCCCGACGCGGTCGCGACGCAGGCTTCACCGCCTTCCATCGCGGCTAGGCGCTGCTCGAAAGCCCGTGTCGTAGGATTGGTAAATCGCGAATAAATATTGCCAGGCTCGTCCCCGGCGAAGCGAGCCGCTGCCTGCGCTGCGTTCTCAAATACGAAACTGGAGGTAGCGAAAATGGGTTCGCTATGCTCGAGTTCGGACGTACGACGCTGCCCGCTTCTGATAGCGATCGTATCAAATCCCAAATGGTCATCTGTCACGGAGTTTCTCCAAAATCGAAAAACTCGGGAGGGGTGTACGGAAGGATTTCTGGACCGCCCTCTTTAGCAAATTTGTATGCGGAACCTTTTCCGGTTCCCTGGCGCCTGCAAGCCGAGTAACAAATCAGCGCCAACATCGAACAATATGACTACGTTCAGGGCTTGTCAAGGCCGCAGGTTTAATCATCCTGTCGACCCAGGCCATTCCGGTCGCGGATACGACAAAAGTGAGGTGTATAATCACCTGCCACATGCTTTTCTGGTTATCGTCGATCTTTTCGATATTCATGAAAACCTTGCACAGATGAATCGACGATATCGCCACGATCGATGCCGCGACCTTCTGTTTCAGGCTCCCCGAATCCAGATTGCCTGGCCACGAAAGCTTTTCCGCACTGTCTTCTATAGCGATGCGTGCAGCGAAATTCTCCTAGCCGCTGAACATCGCCAGCACCAGCAAACCACCCACCAGGGCCAAGTCGATTAGCGATAGCACGACCAGGACCAGATCAGCCTCGCTGGAGCCGAACACCAGCGGGGATTAATGCGCGCGCTCGTGGAAAAATTTTAGGCGCTAGCAGCACCGGCGTCAATGACAGCCCCAGGTAAATCGGCGCTAGAATCCAGCGACTGAGGTAGAGCAGGTTTTCCGTTATTCCTTCACGGATTTATTCCAGCCCTGCCGCATCGATTCATGTTATGAGTACCAGATCGTTGACCAGGACTTCGTCGAACAACTCGATGACATCGTCGTTTTTCATGCGTATGCAGCCCGCCGACACCGCCTCGCCGATGCGTCGCTCGTCCGAAGTGCCGTGGATATAAATGTAGCGCGAATAGGTGTCGCAGTCCCCGCCGCGGTTGACGCCCGGCTCCATTCCGTCCAGCCACAGAATACGCGAAGTTATTTCGTCGCGCTCCCGGTTGTCCAGGTTGCGGGCAACTTTGCCGGTGGGTTCGCGCGCTTCGAAAACCATCCCGCAGGGTTGGCCGCCGCCTATCTTGTTGCGAATTCTATGTATTCCGGCAGGCGTCTGATAGGAATCGACGCGGTTGCCGATACCTTTTTCCGCAGTCGACACCGGGTAATTGCGGCAATTATCCTCGTCGATATCGATCCAGTGCAGGCGCTGCCGCGCGCAGTCGACTAAAATAAACGGGCGCTCGTCGGCCAGCGCGGGATTTCCACCCAGCCTCGGCGCAACCTGCCGGTGTATCTCCTGCCAGCGCATCACGCGTTGTTATGCAATTCCATGCCGATTACGGTGATCGTCTCTTCGGCGCTCTCCTTGGCCGAATCGTTGCGCAGGTTACTGATCTTGTCGAGGTATTCATCGTCCACGGTCTTGGTGACATATTTGCCATCGAAGCAGGAACAATCAAATTTCTTGATCCTGCGATTGCCCTTCTGCACGGCATCGATCAAATCGCCGAGATCCTGGTATATCAGCCAGTCGGCGCCGATGTAGTCGGCGACTTCCTGTTCGCTGCGATTGTGCGCAACCAGTTCATGCGCGGCCGGCATATCGATGCCATAGACGTTGGGGAAGCGAACCGGCGGTGCTGCCGAAGCGATATACACTTTTTTCGCTCCCGACTCGCGCGCCATCTGGATAATCTGCTGGGAGGTTGTTCCGCGAACGATCGAATCGTCGACCAGTAAAACGGTTTTACCCTTGAACTCGATATCGATCGGATTCAGTTTACGGCGCACGGACTTCTTGCGCATCGTTTGTCCCGGCATGATAAAAGTCCGACCGATGTAGCGATTCTTGATAAACCCTTCGCGAAACTTGACGCCGAGGTGGAATGCAAGCTCCATCGCCGCCGGCCGGCTGGTATCGGGAATCGGGATGACCACGTCGATATCGTGCTGCGGCATCTGCCTGAGAATCTTGCGCGCCAGCTTGACGCCCATCCGTAGCCTCGCCTTGTATACGTAGATGTCGTCGATGATCGAGTCGGGACGCGCCAGGTACACGTATTCGAAAATACAGGGCCTGAGCTTGGCTGACGCGGAACACTGCCGACGATGGACGGTCCCCGAGCTGTCGATGTAAACGGCTTCGCCGGGCAACAGGTCGCCTACCAGCTCGAATCCCGACGTCTGCAAGGCAACGCTTTCCGAGGCGATCATGTAGTCGCAGCCCGCGGCGGTTGCGCGCTTGCCATATACCACGGGGCGAATTCCGTGCGGGTCGCGAAAACCGATAATACCCTTTCCTGTCAGCATCATGACGACAGCGTATGCGCCCTGGATACGCTTGTGGGTCTCGGTTATCGCGGTGAAAATTTCGTCCGCCGTGAGCGCCAGGCTGCCACAATTGTGCAATTCGTGGGCAAACACGTTGAGCAATACCTCGGAATCGGATTCGGTATTGATGTGGCGTAAATCGGACCGGTACAACTCGGATTTGAGTTGTTCGACATTGGTCAGGTTGCCATTGTGCGCCAGCGATATACCGTATGGCGAATTGACGTAAAAGGGTTGCGCCTCGGCGGACGACGAACAGCCCGCGGTCGGGTAGCGCACGTGACCTATCCCCATGTTACCGGTCAGGTTGCGCATGTGGCGGGTGTGGAAAACGTCGCTGACCTGGCCATTGTCCTTGCGCAGGCTGAGCTTGTTCTGGTCGCATACCACGATGCCCGCCGAATCCTGCCCACGGTGCTGCAGCACCAGCAATGCATCGTATATTGTCTGTGCCACCGGCTCACGACTGACTATTCCGACTATCCCACACATAACTTGCTACCTAGGCCTTCGCAGCCTGATCAGAAACTGAATTTATCCACCGCGTCCGCCGGTATGATTCCCTTGACCCACTCGGCGAGCTGCTGAAAGAAACCGACCGTCGCGGAATCGCGCCACCAGCCTGCTTCGGGCATCGGCGTGAGACTCGCCAGCAACACGATCATCGTGACAATCAGGACACCGCGCGCGCCGCCAAAGACAACACCGAGCGCCTTGTCGGTACCGCTGAGACCGGTCTTGGAAACCAGCTGGCTCATGATCCAGTTGACGATCGCGCCGATTATCAGGGTGCTGACGAACAATATCGCGAAAGCGGCGATATCCCTGATCGTCGGTGCGCTCACGTAAGGCTCGAGCAGTTCCGACATTGGCGTAAAGTAGCGAAACGCCAGCACGCCGGCGACTATCCAGGTCACCAGCGAAATTGACTCCTTGACGAAACCACGAATCAGGCTAATCAAGGCAGATAGCGCGATTACCGCAATAATTACAAGGTCAAGCCAGCTCATTATCGCCCTCTCGTGGTCGGCGCGGTGAGATACCCGCCCCCGGCATAGCTGCAAAAACCGCGACGCCGATCGGGGCCCGGGTTCGCGAATTATCTTTCATACTTCATGATTATGCCATCGATGTTGTGCTTGGCCTTAATCTTGTTCCGCGCAACCCTGGCCTGGTCGCGATTCAAAAACGGCCCCAGGCGCACCCGATAACTGGATTTATTGTCGATTTCGAATTGCTCGATAAAAACCGCGGCGATATTGGACTTGCGCAGCTTGTCGCGCTGCGCCAGGGCCTTGTCGCGGTCCTGAAAGCTACCTACCTGCAAAACCCAGCTGTCTCCACCGGTTCTGGCAATGGGAGGTGGATCCACGGTGGCCGACGCCGGTTCTGCTGCGGGCTGCGATTTTGCCATCGCCGCGGAATCCTTATCGCTACCGGAGCCGGCAGCAGGATCGTCCCTGGCGCCACCGGAATTTTCGTCGACATGGCGTGCCTCAAGGTCCGGCAGGGAATCGACCTTGGTCTGCAGCTCGACGATTTTTTGCTCGAATTCGGGATTTGCCGAAACCAGCGGCTGAGGCGGAACAATGACCTCGAGCTTGTCTTTGCGCACCCCGGAGCCGTCCAGAATCATGGGCAGGAAAATAACCGCGAGTGCGAATATTACGATGGTCCCCACCAGGCGATTCTTAATGTTTTGATCCATACTCGTTTAGTTCGCCTGAATCGGGTAAAGCACGCAACAGTAATTCGACAGTTATGAAGGAGCCGGTTACCAGCATTATATCCTGATTATCCAAAGATGACAGCGCGTGATCCAGCGCAGCGGCCATGCCTTCGAACAGCCGATCGGGCTCGATGACTTGCGCCGTTCTCTGCTCCAGGCTGCTCGCGCTGAGACCACGATCGCGATCGAGCGTTACCAGCCACCAGAGATCCACAACCGGTTTCAGTTCCGCCACGAACAATTCGGGCTGCTTGTCCTCGAGCATGCCCAGCAGCACCACGATCCTGCCCTGTGGCCGCCTCAGCGTCGTCAGGCTGGCCGCGAGCACGCGGGCGGCATCGGGATTGTGACCCACATCGACGAAAAGCCGGCAGGGGAGCGGGCTTGCCAGCGCCTGAAATCGACCCGCCAGGCGGGTGCCATGAAAAAATTCGCGCAGCTGTGCGGATTCATAGCGGGACAGCGGCAGTAACCGGGACAGGCCGGC
>JAOTUD010000207.1 GCA_029864065.1 Gammaproteobacteria bacterium
CCGGGTCGGCGGCAAGAATGCCTCGCTGGGAGAAATGATCGGCAAGCTCGGGGGGCTCGGGGTCGAAGTGCCTGGCGGTTTCGCAACCACCGCCGGCGCCTTTAACGATTTTCTCGATCAGGCCGGTATCCGCGACAGGATACACGACAGGCTCGATGCACTGGATAACGATGACGTTCGCGAGCTCGCCGTGGTGGGCGAAGAAATCAGGGGCTGGATCATGGAGTCTCCCCTGCCCGTCGAGTTGCAGCAGGAAATTGTCGAGGCCTACGAAGCGATGTCCGTGAATGGCAAGGCAGCCACGGTCGCGGTACGTTCCTCCGCCACCGCGGAGGATCTCCCCGATGCGTCCTTCGCCGGGCAGCAGGAAACCTATTTGAATATCCGCGGCATCGAGCAGGTGCTGCAGGCCATCAAGCTGGTATACGCATCGCTGTTCAACGACAGGGCTATCTCCTACCGTGTACACCAGGGTTTCGCGCATGCCGACGTCGCGCTGTCGGCGGGCATCCAGCGCATGGTGCGCAGCGACCTGGCCGCCAGCGGCGTCATGTTCAGCATCGATACAGAGTCGGGATTCGAGGACGTGGTGTTCATTACCAGCAGCTACGGTCTTGGCGAGACCGTGGTGCAGGGAGCGGTAAATCCGGACGAGTTCTACGTCTACAAGAATACGCTGGCCAGCGCGAAACGCAGCATCCTGCACAAGAATCTCGGCAGCAAGCTGATCAAGATGATTTACGCGGACGGCGATACCGCGAAGAGTGCGATCCAGACGGTCGACGTCGACCCAGCCGAGCAGCGCCTGTTTTCGATCGACGATGACGACATCCATGCGCTCGCGCGGATGGCGGTGACGATCGAAAAGCATTATGGCAGGCCGATGGATATCGAATGGGCCAAGGACGGCGAGAACGGCCGGCTCTATATCGTGCAGGCACGACCGGAAACGGTGCAATCCCGGGCCGGCCAGGTAATCGAGCGCTACCAGCTCAAGCAGAAATCGGAAGTACTGGCCAGCGGGCGCGCCGTCGGCAACCGTATCGGCCAGGGAACGGCCAAGGTCATCAACGATTTATCGCAGATGGAGCAGATCGAAGACGGCGACGTGCTGGTGACCGATATGACCGATCCCGACTGGGAACCGATCATGAAAAAGGCAGCGGCCATCGTCACCAACCGGGGCGGCCGGACCTGCCATGCCGCGATCATTGCACGCGAACTCGGCATCCCGGCGCTGGTGGGTACCGGCAGCTGCACCGAAGACATCAAGCACCACAGCGCGGTTACGGTCTCCTGCGCCGAGGGAGATACCGGCTACGCCTACACGGGGCTGCTCGAATACGAATACCTGTGTCACGAGCTTTCGAATATGCCGGAAATACCGGTCAAGATATCGATGAACGTCGCCAATCCCGAACGCGCTTTCACTTTTTCGCGGCTGCCGCACGCGGGCATCGGTCTCGCGCGGCTGGAGTTCATTATCAGTAACATGATCGGTATCCATCCGCGCGCGCTGCTCGAGTTCGACGCGATGGATGCCAAACTGCAGCAGGAAATCACGCGGCGAATTTCCGGCTACGCCGGGCCTGTTGACTATTATGTGGACAAGTTGAGCGAGGGCATTGCAACGCTGGCGGCGGCGTTTGCGCCGGAACGCGTCATTGTGCGCATGTCCGATTTCAAGTCGAACGAATACGCCCACCTGCTAGGCGGCGACCTGTTCGAGCCGCACGAGGAAAACCCGATGCTCGGCTTCCGCGGCGCGGCGCGCTATATCAGCGAGGCATTCAAACCCAGTTTCGAGCTCGAGTGCGAGGCGATAAAGCGGGTGCGCAACGACATGAATCTGAAAAATCTCGAGATCATGATTCCATTCGTGCGCACCCTCGGCGAAGCCCGGGCGGTGCTCGAATTGCTGGAACAAAACGGTCTCGTTCGCGGCGTCGATGGCTTCAGGGTCATCATGATGTGCGAGATCCCGTCGAACGTCATTCTTGCCGACCAGTTTTTGCAGTATTTCGATGGTTTTTCGATCGGTTCAAACGACCTGACGCAATTGACGCTCGGCCTGGACCGGGACTCGGGCCTGGTTGCCGCGGCTTTCGACGAGCGCGACCCGGCGGTCATGCAGCTGTTGAAGCAGGCGATCGACGCCTGCCGCGCGCAGAACAAGTACGTCGGCATCTGCGGCCAGGGTCCTTCTGATCATCCCGATCTTGCCGAATGGCTGCTGGAACAGGGTATTAGCAGTATTTCGCTGAATCCGGATTCCGTCATCGAAACCTGGTTGTTCATGGCCGAGCACTGCAAGTCGAATTGATCGATGGCCGAATACGCTGCACTGAGCCACGGTATTTACTGTATCGACGCGCTTTATATCAAGCCGCAAGTGGCGTCTATCTACCTGCTCCGCGAAGGGGACGAGGTTGCCATAATCGAGACCGGTACCTGTCATTCGCTGCCCAACCTGCTGGCATGCCTGGACGAGCTGGGTATCGACAAGTCCCAGGTCCGCTACGTGATACCAACCCATGTGCACCTCGATCATGCCGGCGGCGCCGGAGCAATGATACGGCAGTTCGAGCAGGCCAGCCTGATCGTACATCCGCGCGGCGCGCGTCACATGATCGACCCGCAGAAACTGATTGCGGGGACGATCGGCGTCTATGGGCAGGATAAATACGAGCGGCTTTACGGCAACATCGAGCCAGTCCCCGAGGCGCGCGTCACGATCGCCGAAGACCTGGAGCGCTTCAGCCTGAATTCGCGTGACCTGGTTTTCATCGACACGCCGGGGCACGCGCGCCATCATTTCTGTATCTTCGATCAGGCCAGCAACGGCATGTTTACCGGCGATACCTTCGGCATTAGTTATGCGCCGATGAAACGGCTCGCCAGGGGGCTTATTCCGACCACGCCGCCGACCCAGTTCGATCCACCGGCATTGCACGACTCGGTATCGAGAATCATGAGCATGCAACCGCAGCGGCTCTACCTGACTCATTACGGCGAGTTTGCAAACCCCGCCGCGCAGCTGGCAAGTTTCGATCGGTGGATCGACGAATATGTCGAGGTTTGCGGGCGCGCACAGCCCGGCGATGAGCCCGCACAGCGGGAGCTGGAAAACGCGCTCGCGAAAATAACGCTGGACGGACTGGCCGATAGCGACGAGCCGGGAGAGCTCGCGCGTATTCTCAGGATGGACATCCGGCTCAACGCCCAGGGCCTCGCGCACTGGTGGAGAAGTTCGGGGCATGGCTGAGTCGATCTGGAAACCTCATACGACGGTTGCCGCGTTGTGCGAGCGCGACGGCAGGTTTTTGCTGGTCAGGGAACGCGTCGGTGATGCCATTGTTTACAATCAACCGGCCGGGCACCTGGATCCGGGCGAGACCCTGTTGCAGGCCGTGGTGCGGGAAACGCTGGAAGAGACCCGTTATCGATTCACGCCCACCGCGCTGCAGGGGATTTACCGCTTCAATCCCGATGACGATGCCGGTACCACCTATATCCGATTCCTGTTTCGCGGCGAGGTCGGCGAGCGCCTGCAAGGTGAGCTCGACGATGAAATTATCGCCGCCGAATGGTTGAGCTACGCAAAGATACAGTCCCTGATCGCCCGACACCGCAGCCCGATGGTAATGCAGTGCATCGACGACTACCGCAGCGGGCCCGGCTACCCCCTCGACGTGATCAGCCGGGAATTTGCCTAGGCATGCGCGCGCTTTGCGTCTGGTTGCTTTTATCCTGTTGCACGGCGGTGAATGCCGCGCCCTACTTCGTGCATTGCTACGATTATGGCTGTAAGTCAACGCGGGAAATCCGTTACTCTGCCGAAAACTGGCAACAGGTCAGATCCATATTCGAACATGACGATCGGGATGCGTACCGCGAAAAGCAGCTGATTCGGCAAGCCGTGGCCCTGATGGAGCGCATCAGCGGTGCTATCGCGGGCACCCACCAGGACAAGGCCGGCAACTATGCCGGGGAAGACAGCGCCATGCAACAGGACTGCATCGATGAATCGACCAATACTTTCCAGTACCTGGTGGCGCTGGAACAGCTGGGGCTGCTAAAGTGGCACCGCGTCGACACCAAGCAGCGTCGCATCGTCTGGTTCGTCGCTCACTGGACCGCAACCATTCGCGAGGTCGGGACCGGCACCAGGTTCGCGGTCGATTCCTGGTACCGTGATAACGGTGAAATGCCGTACCTGCAACCGCTCGAGGACTGGCAACGTAAACTGGATTTTCCCGCTGCCTACAATCCCGAGCTGGCGCCCGGGCAGGCTCTATTGCAACCATGAGCGGCGGCGAAAAAATTATCGTGGGGATGTCCGGGGGCGTCGATTCTTCGGTTGCGGCCTACCTGCTGCAGCAACAGGGCTATCGGGTCGAGGGCCTGTTCATGAAAAACTGGGAGGAAGACGACACCGAGGAATACTGCTCGGCCAGCGTCGACCTCGAGGACGCCAGGCAGGTCTGCGATCGTCTCGGTATTCCGCTGCACACGGTCAATTTTTCCGGCGAGTACTGGGACCATGTATTCGAATTCTTCCTGCATGAATACCGCATCGGCCGTACTCCGAATCCGGATATCATGTGTAACCGGGAAATCAAGTTCAAGGCATTTCTCGACCATGCGCAGGTGCTTGGCGCAAGGCGCATCGCGACCGGGCACTACGTGCGTCTGCGCCAGCGCGGTAATCGCTTCGAGCTGCTGCGCGGGCTCGACGCCAACAAGGATCAGTCGTATTTTCTCTACGCGCTCGATCAATACCAGATCGGTCACGCGCTGTTTCCGGTCGGCGAACTCGACAAGCCGGAGGTGCGCGCCATCGCCAGGCAGCAGGGCTTCGCCGTGCATGCCAAGAAAGACAGCACCGGTATCTGCTTTATCGGCGAACGCAAGTTCAGGGATTTTTTACAACGCTTTCTTCCAGCGCAGCCCGGCGAGATCGTAACCGTCGAGGGCCAGCCGATCGGTAGCCATAGCGGCTTGATGTATTACACCATCGGGCAGCGCCAGGGCCTGGGTATCGGCGGTACCGAAACGGGCAGCGCAGAGCCCTGGTACGTGATCGAAAAGCGCCTCGACGGCAACCAGCTGGTCGTCGCGCAGGGTGTCGATAACCCGCTGCTGTTTCATTCGCGCTGCGCGATAACCGCCCTGCACTGGATTTCGCAAAAGATAAGCACGGCGGGTTTCGTTTGCAGCGCCAGGATCCGGTATCGCCAGCAGGACTCCGCCTGCCGGCTGCTCGAAGTCGATGAGCGAGGCGCGGTGGTCGAATTCGAGCAGCCGCAACGCGCGATTACCCCGGGACAGGCGCTGGTTTTTTACGACGCCGAACAATGCCTCGGTGGCGGTGTGATCGATTCCGCGTTCAACCCGTGAACCGGCTTGAAAATCAGACCCTGGCGCTTGCCGGGATGCTGCAGGCGGCGGTTTTGATCGACGAGCTTGCCAACATCGGCACCTGTAACGACGGCGCTTTCGAGGGCAGCTTCAAAAGCCTGTTCACCTTCGACGCGGCGACGCCCGAAGACGTCTTCGGCGATATCGCCTGCCTCAGTTCGGGCTTCGCAGCGCTGGATGATTACCTGGGCGGCAGCAGCCAGGGTTCGAGCAGAAATATTGCCTATTACCTGTTGTCGATGATGAAGCTGGCCGTCACGCTGATGCGCGACAGCATCCTGTCGGTAAAACTGTTCGATGGACTATCGGAGATCGAGCGCCGTGGCCGGGAGTTCGAGATGTCGCGTGCCAGCGTGGTCAACAAGATCGACGGGCTTTACCAGGACACCATCAGCCAGCTGAATCCGAGGATCATGGTCAGGGGCGACCAGAGTTACCTGCTCAACGACGCCACCGCGGCGAAGATCAGAACCCTGCTGCTGGCCGGCATACGCTCGGCCGTGCTGTGGAGGCAGCTCGGGGGCAGCAACTGGAAACTGTTTCT